>NZ_CP088149.1:0-285000 GCF_002845275.2 Pseudomonas sp. S06B 330
ATGTCCCGACTCAATCCCCGGCAACAAGAAGCCGTGAACTACGTCGGCGGCCCTCTTTTGGTGCTCGCCGGTGCCGGTTCCGGCAAAACCAGCGTGATCACCCGCAAGATCGCGCATCTGATCCAGAATTGCGGCATCCGTGCGCAATACATCGTGGCCATGACCTTCACCAACAAGGCCGCGCGGGAGATGAAGGAGCGGGTCGGCACTCTGCTGCGCAAAGGCGAAGGCCGCGGCCTGACCGTGTCGACCTTCCACAACCTGGGCCTGAACATCATCCGCAAGGAACATCAACGGCTGGGCTACAAACCGGGCTTTTCGATCTTCGACGAGACCGACGTCAAAGCCCTGATGACCGACATCATGCAGAAGGAATACTCGGGCGACGACGGCGTCGACGAGATCAAGAACATGATCGGTGCCTGGAAAAACGACCTGATCCTGCCGCCTGAGGCCCTGGAAAAAGCGCGCAACCCGAAGGAGCAGACTGCTGCCGTCGTCTACGCCCACTACCAGCGCACGCTCAAAGCATTCAACGCGGTGGACTTCGACGACCTGATCCTGCTGCCGGTAAAGCTGTTCGAAGAACACGCCGACATCCTCGAGAAGTGGCAGCACAAGGTGCGGTACCTGCTGGTGGACGAATATCAGGACACCAACGCCAGCCAGTACCTGCTGGTGAAAATGCTGATCGGCACGCGCAATCAGTTCACCGTGGTAGGCGACGACGACCAGTCGATTTACGCCTGGCGCGGCGCACGCCCCGAAAACCTGATGCTGCTCAAAGACGATTACCCATCGCTGAAGGTGGTGATGCTCGAGCAGAACTACCGCTCCACCAGCCGCATCCTGCGCTGTGCCAACGTGCTGATCTCGAACAACCCGCATGCATTCGAGAAACAGCTGTGGAGTGAGATGGGTCATGGCGACGAAATCCGCGTGATCCGCTGCAAGAACGAGGAAGCCGAGGCCGAACGGGTGGCCATGGAAATCCTCAGCCTGCACCTGCGCACCGATCGCCCTTACAGCGACTTCGCGATTCTTTATCGCGGTAACTACCAGGCCAAGTTGATCGAGCTGAAGCTGCAACACCATCAGGTGCCGTACCGTTTGTCGGGCGGCAACAGCTTTTTCGGCCGCCAGGAAGTCAAAGACCTGATGGCCTACTTCCGCCTACTGGTAAACCCGGACGACGATAACGCCTACCTGCGGGTGATCAACGTACCGCGCCGGGAAATCGGCTCGACTACCCTGGAAAAGCTCGGAAACTACGCCACCGAGCGCAAGATCTCGATGTACGCCGCCAGTGAAGAGCTGGGCCTTGGCGAACATCTGGACAGCCGCTACACCGACCGTCTACAGCGATTCAAGCGCTGGATGGACAAGGTCCGCGAGCAGGTCGCCCTGGAGGACCCGATTGCGGCCCTGCGCAGCATGGTCATGGACATCGACTACGAGAACTGGATTCGCACCAACAGTTCCAGCGACAAGGCTGCGGACTTTCGCATGGGCAACGTCTGGTTCCTGATCGAGGCGTTGAAAAACACCCTCGAGAAAGACGAAGACGGTGAGATGACCATCGAGGAAGCCATCGGCAAGCTGGTCTTGCGTGACATGCTTGAGCGCCAACAGGAAGAGGAAGACGGTGCCGAGGGCGTGCAGATGATGACCCTGCATGCATCCAAGGGCCTGGAATTCCCTTACGTGTTCATCATGGGCATGGAGGAAGAAATTCTTCCCCACCGCTCCAGTATCGAAGCGGACACCATCGAAGAAGAACGGCGCCTTGCCTATGTGGGCATCACCCGCGCCCGGCAGACATTGGCTTTCACCTTTGCAGCCAAGCGCAAGCAGTATGGCGAGATCATCGATTGTTCGCCGAGCCGCTTCCTCGACGAACTGCCCGACGATGATCTGGCCTGGGAAGGCCTGGACGATGCGCCGACGGAAGTGAAGGCCGCGCGCGGCAATAATGCATTGGCCGATATCCGCGCGATGCTCAAACGTTAGATAATCAACCTTTGCTGCGGCGTACTGCCGTGGCCACTCTTGCTACATCGAGGAATTACCACAGTGGAAGCACTGCACCAGAAGATTCGCGAAGAAGGCATCGTGCTTTCCGATCAGGTTCTCAAAGTCGATGCGTTTCTTAACCATCAGATCGACCCTGCGCTGATGCAACTGATTGGCGACGAATTCGCCCGTCTGTTCGCCGACTCCGGCGTCACCAAGATCGTCACCATCGAAGCCTCGGGCATTGCCCCGGCGGTGATGACTGGCCTGAAGCTCGGCGTGCCGGTTATTTTCGCCCGCAAGCACCAGTCGCTGACGCTGACTGAGAACCTGCTGACCGCCTCGGTGTACTCCTTCACCAAGCAGACCGAAAACACCGTGGCGATCTCCCCGCGCCACCTCAACAGCAGCGACCGCGTGCTGGTAATCGACGATTTCCTGGCCAATGGCAAAGCCTCCCAGGCGCTGATCTCGATTATCAAGCAAGCGGGCGCGACCGTTGCCGGCCTGGGTATCGTCATCGAGAAGTCGTTCCAGGGCGGCCGTGCCGAGCTGGACAGCCAGGGTTATCGCGTTGAGTCGCTGGCTCGGGTCAAGTCGCTCAAAGATGGTGTGGTTACTTTCCTGTAGCCGCTGCCGCTAGGCTGCGATCGCCTGCACAGCAGGCGCCCCACGTCGCTGCCTTGTGGTTGTATTGGAGCCCCTTCGGGCCTCATCGCAGCCTCACGGCAGCGGCTACGGGGTGTCTGTTCTCACGTGGCTGTAGCCCGCAAACCCGCCAGCAACAGTCGCTGATACAGCTCCTCTTTCAGCCCCTGCGGCTGCGCCAAGCCCATCCGCGCCAATTGCGCTGGATAAGCCTCAGGCGCTGGTGCGTCCAACGCTGCCTTGCCCAAATCCAACACCTCGCTCAACTTGAACTTGCTCTTGAGCCAGTTCAGCGCCCGTAACAAATCACGCTCCTCAGGCGTGAAGTCACTGCCCAATGGATATTCGGGAAATAGCCGTGTGTGTCCGCCCCGCAAGCGCTCCAGCCGTTGTGGGGTGTTATCGGTAAAGCGTGCCGGCAGGGAAAAAGCGGACGGTAATTTGCCGGCCTTCTGCGCCTGCTCGATCAACCCTGGCTGAAACCGTGAATCACTGATGGCCAGCAACCGCGCGATCACTTCTGCGTCGGTTTGCCCACGCAGATCGGCGATACCGTATTCAGTCACGACGATGTCGCGCAGGTGCCGGGGAATAGTGCAGTGGCCGTAGCTCCAGAGCAGATTGGAGCTGACCTCCCCGCCCGCTTCACGCCAGCTGCGCAGCAGTAGAATCGAGCGCCCGCCCTCCAAGGCATGCCCTTGGGCGACGAAGTTGTATTGCCCTCCGACACCACTGAGCACCCGGCCATCCTCCAGTTGGTCAGCAACCCCGGCGCCCATCAGGGTCATGGTGAACACCGTGTTAATGAAACGCGCATCACGGCGCTGCACACGCTTGAGCGCTTCCTCGCCATACAGTTCGTTGATGTAACTGATCGCGCGCATATCGATACATCGACGGCTTTCGAGGGGCATTTCGCGTAAACGCTGGTAGAACGCCTGAGGTCCTAAGAAGAAGCCACCATGCACCAACACTCCCGCCTGTTGCTCTGCATCGGCCTGCACCGGACGGCGGATGATCCCTGCGTCCATAAGCGCCAGCAGGCCGTTGACGAACATTTCGCTACAGCCATACAGGCCTTGGGCAAAAGGTTCGATGCCACCTTCGCGGGTAATTAGCGGCTGCCAAGGTTGTAGATCCATGTCGGCGAGCAAGGCCCGATAGGCCTCGCTATCGGCCTGTCGGGCCAGCAGCGCGGCACTCAGAGCATCGCCCATAGCACCAATGCCAATCTGCAAGGTGCCGCCGTCGCGTACCAGTGTACTGGCGTGTAAGCCGATGAAGTGATCCTGGGTGGTAACCGGCATGTTTGGCGTCGAGAACAGACGCCTGTGTTCCACGGCATCAATCAGTACATCGAAATCCTGCCGAGGCAACTCGGAGCTACCTGGCATGTAGGGTAATTCAGTATGCACTTGGCCTAACAACAGGATGGTTTCCCCTGCCGCACGCCGCCGCGCGATCATCGGCAACAGGTCGAGAGTGATGTCCGGGTTGCAACTCAGGCTCAGGTGGTCCGGGCGCTGCAGATCGGCCGCGACCAGTTGGGCCACCAGGTTTAGCCCTTTGGCATTGATATCCCGCGCAGCATGGCTGTAGTTGCTGCTGACGTAGTCTTGCTGGGCCATGGTGCTGTGCAACAGGCTGCCGGGCTGCATGAAGAACTGCTCGACGCGAATATTGTCCGGCAGACGGTCTCCGCGCAGGTCGTTCAGGTACTCAAGCTCTTCATAGTCAGCAAATACCCGCTCGACAAAGGGTTCGAGAAAGCGCCGTTGCAAGCCGTCCCCCAGATCGGGACGTCCCAGGCTCAGGGCGGTATAGATCGTCAGTCGCCGTTCGGGCAACTGGCGGATGCGCGCATACAACGCATTGACGAAGGCGTTGGGCTTGCCCAGGCCCAGTGGCAAACCCATGTGAATATGCGCCGGCAATCGTGCCAACACTTCATCTACAGCCTTTTCAATCGAATAGCTGTGCGCCATCTGCGCCTCCCGGTCATCCTTGCAGGTTCGACCGAGCATGGCCCGAGTTTGCTCCCCAGGCCAGCGCTAAAAACAACAAAGCCCGCACGTGGCGGGCTTTGTTGGCGAAGTGCAGGCTTACAGGCCGGACATCTTCTTGATGGCACCCATGAGGTCGTCATCCGAGCAGTCTGCGCAAGTGCCTTTAGGCGGCATGGCGTTCAGGCCCGTGATTGCCTTGGCCAGGATACCGTCCAGACCACCCTGGTGGTCGGCACGCTCTTTCCAGGCAGCCGTGTCGCCGATTTTCGGCGCGCCGAGCAGTCCGGTGCTGTGGCAAGCATTACAGTGCTTGGCGATAATTTCATCCGGGGTCTTGGCACCACCGCCACCTGCGGAGGCAGCAACTTCCATTCCCTTGCATTCCTGACCTTGTACACACACCTGGCCGACCGGTTCCAGTCGCTTGGCGATGTCGTCGTTGGTCGCAGCTTGTGCGCTGACTGCCCAAAGGGCCAATACGGCAGCTGGTACGGCCAGCATTTTCTTGATTAGATTCACACGTACACCCTCATGGTGGCTAGTCACGCCCGCGGCCACGGTTTCGCAGGCGGCGCAAGTATAACGGGAACCCTGCCATACCGAAACAACCCTAGTGTCCAAAGGGTCTTAGCCGCGACAATCCGCCGCGTGCCATACGCCTTAGAAGTTGGCCGGGGTTGCCGCGCTGATCAGCCGAGCCGGCTCATCGTACGGATTGCGGAAACGGTGCGGCTTGGTACTTTCAAAATAGTAGCTGTCGCCCGCTTCGAGGATAAAAGTTTCCAGCCCAACCACCAATTCCAGACGGCCTTCGAGAAGAATGCCAGTCTCTTCACCGTCATGGGTGAGCATCTCTTCGCCGGTGTCGGCACCGGGGGGATAGACTTCGTTGAGAAACGCAATTGCCCGGCTCGGATGCGCCTTGCCGACCAGTTTCATGGTCACCGCACCGTCAGAGATGTCGATCAGCTCATGGGCTTTGTAAACGATCTGCGTGGGGTTTTCCGGCTGCAGCTCTTCCGAGAAGAACTCAACCATGGACATTGGAATACCGCCCAGCACTTTACGCAACGAGCTGATTGAAGGGCTGACGCTGTTCTTCTCGATCATCGAGATCGTGCTGTTGGTGACGCCCGCACGTTTGGCGAGTTCACGCTGGGACAGGCCCTTGAGCTTGCGAATGGCTTGCAGTCGTTCACCGACGTCCAATGCTGGAGCCCTCCTAAACGAACGAGTGGGGTCGAAATTGAACGTTATCATCGCAACAGCGTTCAGTATTTACAACACTTCGACCCGCAGCCTGTCCGCTTTGGCGCTTCAATCGCCGATATAGTCCAGCGGCACGCGCTTGAGGTTGCAGAAGATCTGGTACGGGATCATCCCTGCCTGCAATGCCACATCGCTGGCCAGGACATTCTTGCCCCACAGTTCGACCGGGCTGCCGAGGCCAGCTTCTGGCACATCGGTCAGATCAATGCAGAGCATGTCCATAGACACCCGGCCGATCAATTGACTGCGCTTGCCGGCCACCATCACGGGTGTGCCGGTCGGCGCCTGGCGTGGGTAGCCGTCGGCATAACCCATGGCAACCACCCCGACCCGGGTCGGGCGCGGGCTAATGAACTTGGCGCCGTACCCCACCGGTTCCCCGGCTGGCAGCTCGCGAACACTGATGACCCGCGATTGCAGGGTCATCACCGGCTGCAGGCGCGCGGCCTCGGCCTGCGGTACTTCAAACGGCGTAGCACCGTAGAGCATGATGCCCGGGCGCACCCAGTCACTGGGGATATTCGGCCAGCCCAATACCGCGGGCGAGTTGCGCAAGCTGACCTCGGCCGTCAGCCCTTGGCTCGCAGTCTGAAACAGCGCAACCTGGTCGCTGCTGGCACTGCTGTCGAGTTCATCGGCGCGGGCGAAGTGACTCATCAGCACGATGCGGGTGACCTTGCCACTGGCCAACAGGCGCTGGTAAGCCGCTTGATAGTCCGTGTGGTGCAGACCAACCCGGTGCATACCGCTGTCGAGCTTGAGCCAGACGGTGATCGGTGTGCTGATCCGCGCTTGTTCAATCGCTTCCAGTTGCCACAGCGAATGCACCACGCACCACAGATCGTGCTGGGCGATCAGCTCCAGCTCGCTGGCTTCGAAAAAACCTTCGAGCAGCAACACCGGCGCCTTGATCCCAGCCGCCCGCAACTCCAGCGCTTCCTCGATGCAGGCTACGGCAAAACCATCGGCCTGCTGCTCAAGCGCCAACGCGCAACGCACAGCGCCATGGCCATAGGCATCGGCCTTGATCACGGCCAGGGCTTTGGCACCCGACAGTTCGCGGGCCAGTTGGTAGTTGTGACGCAGTGCTTGGAGGTCGATCAGGGCACGAGCAGGACGCATGACGGCAGCCTTCTGGGCAGTCTGGTTAGAGTAAAAAACCCGGCGCTCGAAGGCAGCTGGTGGGCCGCCAGCGGCACCGGGTGAGGGATTGCGATTACGGCAGGGCAGCCACTACCGACAGTTCGACGAGGATTTCCGGCTCGCACAGCTTGGCTTCAACCGTGGCGCGGGCAGGAGCGACGCCTTTTGCCAGCCAGGTATCCCAGACACTGTTCATGCCCTGGAAGTGCGCATCGATGTCCTTCAGGTAGATGGTCACCGAGAGCAAACGGCTCTTGTCGGTGCCCGCCAGGTCCAATAGACGCTCAATGTTGGCCAGGGTTTCACGGGTCTGCTGTTCAATCCCGGCATTCATGTCGTCACCCACCTGGCCCGCCAGGTAGACGGTGCCATTGTGAGTAACGATCTGGCTCATACGCTCATTGGTGAGCTGGCGCTGGACTGACATGCTTTGCAGGCTCCTGGTGTTTTCCGTAACGAGAGATATCGAGACCTTCGGCGCTGATCTGTGGCTTTTTGCGCGCAATCAGGTCGGCCAGCAAGCGGCCGGAACCGCACGCCATGGTCCAGCCCAGTGTACCGTGACCGGTGTTGAGGAACAGGTTACGGAACGGCGTGGCACCAACGATCGGCGTGCCATCCGGGGTGGTCGGACGCAAGCCGGTCCAGAAGCTGGCCTGGCTCAGGTCGCCGCCGTGAGGGTAAAGATCGTTAACGATCATCTCCAACGTTTCACGGCGGCGCGGGTTCAGCGACAGATCAAAACCGGCAATCTCAGCCATGCCGCCAACACGGATACGGTTGTCGAAGCGGGTGATCGCGACCTTGTAGGTCTCGTCGAGAATGGTCGAGGTTGGCGCCATGGCCGGATCGGTGATCGGCACCGTCAGCGAGTAACCTTTGAGCGGATAGACCGGGGCCTTGATGCCCAGCGGCTTGAGCAACTGCGGCGAATAGCTGCCCAGCGCCAGCACGTAGCGATCGGCCGTTTCCAGCTTGCCATCGATCCACACGCCATTGATGCGATCACCGGCGTAGTCCAGGCGCTGAATGTCCTGACCGAAGCGGAATTCGACACCAAGCTTGACCGCCATTTCCGCCAGGCGGGTAGTGAACAGCTGGCAGTCGCCGGTCTGGTCGTTGGGCAGACGCAGGGCGCCAGCCAGAATATCGGTGACATTGGCCAAGGCCGGTTCGACGCGGGCAATGCCTTCGCGGTCGAGGACTTCATACGGCACACCGGACTGCTCAAGAACGGCAATGTCCTTGGCGGCGCTGTCCAGTTGCGCCTGGGTACGGAACAGCTGGGTCGTCCCCAGGGTGCGGCCTTCGTAGGCGATCCCAGTTTCGGCACGCAGCTCGTCGAGGCAGTCACGGCTGTACTCGGACAGGCGGACCATGCGCTCCTTGTTCACGGCATAGCGGTTGGCGGTGCAGTTGCGCAGCATCTGCGCCATCCACAGGTACTGGTCGATGTCAGCAGTGGCCTTGATCGCCAGTGGTGCATGGCGCTCGAGCAGCCACTTGATGGCTTTGAGCGGCACGCCCGGTGCAGCCCATGGCGAAGCGTAGCCCGGCGAGACCTGGCCGGCGTTGGCAAAGCTGGTTTCCATGGCGACAGCCGGTTGACGGTCGACCACGACGACTTCAAAACCCTGCCGTGCCAGATAGTAGGCACTGGCGGTTCCGATCACACCGCTACCAAGTACCAGAACTCGCATGTTGATTACCCTCGACGCAGCGTACCGCTGACAATTGTTGTTAATGGCATAGATGCGCGCAGTATAGGAAGGTATGGCCAGTGCTTTTCACTGTATAAAAGCCTATATTTGGCGAGAATTCTCGGCAAGGTTGGCTTTTACGGAGGGGCATCCACTATGAGAACCCAGCACCAAAGCAAACGTGAACTGGATAAGATCGACCGCAACATCCTGCGGATCCTGCAGGCAGATGGGCGTATTTCGTTTACTGAACTGGGCGAAAAGGTTGGTTTGTCGACCACGCCGTGCACCGAGCGGGTCCGGCGCCTGGAGCGCGAAGGGATCATCATGGGCTACAACGCCCGGCTCAACCCGCAGCACCTCAAAGGCAGCCTGCTGGTGTTCGTTGAGATCAGCCTGGACTACAAGTCCGGCGACACCTTCGAAGAGTTCCGCCGTGCGGTGCTGAAACTGCCCCACGTACTGGAATGTCACTTGGTCTCGGGCGACTTCGACTATCTGGTCAAGGCACGAATCTCGGAGATGGCCTCTTATCGCAAGCTGTTGGGCGATATTTTGCTGAAATTGCCGCATGTGCGCGAATCGAAGAGCTATATCGTCATGGAAGAGGTAAAAGAGAGCCTCAACCTGCCAATTCCGGACTGAGCCTCAAACCAGCACCTGACGGGTGCTGGCGATGTACTGATGCACCAGCTTCTCGGCCTGGGGATCGATCATTTCGGCCGGGCCGCGCCCGTTGGGGCATGGCAGGCGCGGGGTGGTACCGAATAACCGGCAGATCAGCGGCCGCTCTTCGTACACCGTGCAGCCGTTGGGCCCCAAGTGCACACAGTTCAGTTCGGCCAGGGCGGCCTCTTGCTCGGCGGCACTTTTGCGGGGCAGGCGGGCCATTTCCTCGGTGGAGGTGGTCACCGGCCCACAGCAGTCATGGCAGCCGGGCACGCACTCGAATGACGGAATCTGATCACGCAGAAATCGGATCTTGTGGCTGTTGCAACTCATAGCGGCCTGCGGCGGAGAAAGGGAATGGCGCTATTTTGCGCCATAGTTGCCCACCGCCGAAAGTGCAGCTTATCCTGCGTCAATTTTTCCAAACACTTAAAAACAGGACTCATCAATGAGCGCCTCTGTTCAGCCAGCCGCTTCGCACACCGCCTCCTACTATGCTGCCAGCAGCGTGCCACAGCCGGACTACCCGCCGCTGAAGGGCGACCTGAGCTGTGATGTCTGCGTCGTCGGTGGCGGTTTTTCCGGGCTGAACACGGCAATCGAGCTAGCCGAACGCGGTCTCAACGTGATCCTGCTCGAAGCACGCAAGATCGGCTGGGGCGCCAGCGGGCGCAACGGTGGTCAGCTGATTCGCGGCGTCGGTCACGGACTGGAGCAGTTCACCCCGCTACTGGGTACTGACGGCGTGCGCGAACTGAAATTGATGGGGCTGGAAGCGGTAGATATCGTCCGCCAGCGCATCGAACGTCACACCATCGATTGCGACCTGACCTGGGGCTATTGCGATCTGGCCAACAAGCCAAAGGATTTGCAGGGCTTTGCTGAGGATGCTGAAGAGCTGCGCAACCTGGGCTACCGCCATGAGCTACGCCTGGTGCAGCCCGAGCAGATGCGTACCGTCGTTGGTTCAGACCGTTATGTCGGTGGCCTGATCGATATGGGTTCGGGGCATTTGCACCCTCTGAATCTGGCCTTGGGTGAGGCTGCCGTGGCCACCCGGCTTGGGGTTCGCCTGTTCGAACAATCGGCGGTCACCCGCATCGACTACGGCACACAGGTGCGGGTGCATACCGCTCAGGGTACGGTGCAAGCCAGTACTCTGGTGCTCGGCTGCAATGCGTACCTCAACGATTTGAACAGCGAATTGGGTGGCAAGGTGCTGCCCGCCGGCAGCTATATTATCGCCACCGAACCGTTGAGCGAAGCACAGGCACACGAGCTGCTACCGCAGAACATGGCGGTTTGCGACCAACGCGTGGCCCTGGATTACTACCGCCTTTCCGCTGACCGCCGCCTGCTGTTTGGTGGCGCCTGCCATTATTCCGGCCGCGATCCACAGGATATCGCCGCGTACATGCGACCGAAAATGCTCAAGGTATTTCCACAATTGGCCGACGTCCGTATCGACTACCAATGGGGCGGCATGATCGGTATCGGCGCCAACCGCCTGCCGCAGATTGGTCGTCTACCGAACCAGCCGAACGTGTACTTTGCCCAGGCTTATTCCGGCCATGGGCTCAACGCCACTCACCTGGCGGGCAAGTTGCTGGGCGAGGCCATCAGTGGCCAGCACAGTGGTCGTTTCGACCTGTTCGCCAAGGTGCCGCACATCACCTTCCCAGGCGGCAAGCACCTGCGTTCACCGCTGCTGGCGCTGGGCATGCTCTGGCATCGACTCAAAGAACTGGTCTAAGGTCGGGGTGCTCGTGTAGCCGCTGCCGCCAGGCTGCGATCGGCTGCACAGCAGCCGTATCCGGGGCAGGCATTCAGGTTTCATGGCCGCTGCGCGTCCAATCGCAGCCTGGCGGCAGCGGCTACGAGCTGCGGGCTTCAGCCACGCCAAAAAGGCTTAAACCCTTCCTCACGCGCCTGCTCAGGCGTAAGGCCAACATCGCGCAGTTGTTCGCAGGTCAGCTCCAGCAGTGCGCGACGGCTGTGCCAACGGTGCGCCATCAGTGCCCAGCGCCCGAGCCCGGCCGGTACACTGAACAACTGCAGACGTTGCTCTCGGCTCAGTTCTTCAGCGTGCAATTTAAGGCGCACATCGCTCATACCGCTCATCGCTTGAATCCTCCGGGGTTGGATAACCGTAGGCAAAGCTTGCGCGCTTGAGCAAAAGCATTACAGATTCAAAACTTCGCTATTATTTCCATACAGAATTGGCAATTTTCATACTGAATGCTGTATTTTTTCGTCATCTGTATCGGCCGATAGTCAAAGCTTTCCGCGAGAGTATGCCCATGACCCTCTACGTCAACCTTGCCGAACTGCTCAGCGCCCGTATCGAACAGGGCCTGTACCGCCCCGGCGACCGCTTGCCGTCGGTACGCGCCTTAAGTGTGGAGCACGGCGTCAGCCTGAGCACCGTGCAGCAGGCTTATCGCCTATTGGAAGACAATGGCCTGGCCGCTCCACGCCCCAAGTCCGGCTACTTCGTGCCCACCGATCGCAGCCTCCCCGCCCTGCCCGCCGTCAGCCGCCCAGCACAGCGCCCGGTAGAGATTTCCCAATGGGAACAGGTCATCGAACTGATCCGCAGTGTGCCCAGCAAGGATGTGGTGCAGTTGGGTCGCGGTATGCCGGATGTCGATAGCCCGACGCTCAAACCCTTACTGCGCAGCCTGGCCCAGCTCAGTCGGCGCCAGGACATGCCCGGCCTGTATTACGACACCATCTCCGGTACCCAGGCCCTGCGCGAGCAGATCGCCCGCCTGATGCTCGACTCCGGCTGCACGGTAAGCCCCGCTGACCTGGTCGTGACCACCGGTTGTCACGAAGCACTGTCGGCCAGCATCCGCGCGGTGTGTCAGCCCGGCGATATCGTCGCAGTGGATTCGCCAAGCTTTCATGGTGCCATGCAGACCCTCAAGGGCCTGGGTATGAAAGCCCTGGAGATTCCAACCGACCCGATCACCGGCATCAGCCTCGAGGCCCTGGAGCTGGCGCTGGAACAGTGGCCAATCAAGCTCATCCAGATCACCCCGAACTGCAATAATCCGCTCGGCTACATCATGCCCGAGGCACGTAAGAAAGCTTTGCTGACGCTGGCTCAGCGCTTTGACGTGGCGATCCTCGAAGACGACGTGTATGGCGACCTCGCCTACACCTACCCGCGTCCGCGGACTATCAAGTCGTTCGACGAAGACGGTCGGGTGTTGCTCTGCAGTTCGTTCTCCAAAACCCTGGCCCCAGGCCTGCGCATCGGATGGGCCGCACCTGGGCGCTATCTGGAGCGGGTGCTGCACATGAAGTACATCAGCACTGGCTGCACCGCAACCCAGCCGCAGCTGGCGATTGCCGACTTTATCGAAGGTGGTCACTACCAGCCGCACCTGCGGCGCATGCGCAGCCAGTACCAACGCGCGCGTGATCAGATGAGCGACTGGGTCACCCGCTACTTTCCGCCAGGCACCCGCGCCAGCCGGCCGCAAGGTGGCTTCATGCTGTGGATAGAGCTACCGGAAAGTTTCGACACCCTGCGTCTGAACCGGGCTTTACTTGGGCAAGGCGTACAGATTGCCGTGGGCAGTATTTTTTCCGCCTCGGGCAAATACCGTAACTGCCTGCGAATGAACTTCGCCGCATGCCCCACTGCCGAGATCGAGGCGGCAGTGCGCAAAGTGGGTGAGACCGCCATTCGTCTACTGGCCGAAGCCGATAGTGACGGGTAACGTTCCGCCGCCGCTCGCGGTCGATACCCATAAGCCCCTGTTGTGAAGGACCCACTGCCTTGAGAAGCCCGCGCACGCTGCCCCTGCTGCTGTCGCTGATACTCGGCCTGAACGGATGCGCCAGTGTCAGCCAGCCCCGGCAAGTCAGCCAGGCACTGCCCGCCAGTGATTCCGCCTTTGGGCGCTCGGTGCAACGCCAAGCATCCGCCTACGAAGGGCGCTCGGGCTTTCGCTTGCTGCCCAACAGCAAGGAAGCCTTTCGCGCGCGCGCCGAGCTGATCCGCAACGCCCAATCGAGCATCGACCTGCAGTACTACATCGTTCGTGACGGCCTCAGCACCCGCGCCCTGACCCACGAGCTGTTACTGGCTGCCGACCGTGGCGTGCGCGTGCGCATCCTGCTCGACGACACTACCAGTGACGGTCTCGATGTGGAGATGGCCACCCTCGCCGTCCATCCCAATATCCACATCCGCGTCTTCAACCCGCTGCAACTGGGCCGCAGCACCGGCGTCACACGCGCGGTGGGCCGGCTGTTCAACCTCAACCTGCAACACCGGCGCATGCACAACAAGTTGTGGCTGGTGGACAACAGCATGGCCATCGTCGGCGGTCGCAACCTGGGTGACGAATACTTCGATGCCGAGCCCAACCTGAATTTCACCGACATTGATCTGCTCGGCGTGGGTCCGGTCGCCGAGCAACTCGGACACAGTTTTGACCAGTACTGGAACAGCGCCCTAAGTCAGCCCATTAACGACTTCCTGCTGGTCGATCCCGATGCCAATGATCTCAGTGCCAGCCGTCAGCGCCTGGAGGACTATCTGGCCCGTGCACAAGTCGAGCGCAAAGCACTGTACGACCGTTTGATGGCCTACAAAGCCCGACCGCGCCTGGACATCTGGCGCAACGAGCTGATCTGGGCGCACAACCAGGCGCTGTGGGATGCACCAAGCAAGGTGCTGGCCCGTGACGAGCCTGACCCGCAATTGCTGATGACCCAGCAACTGGCCCCGGAAATGAATGGTGTTCGTCATGAGCTGATCATGATCTCGGCGTACTTCGTGCCTGGCGAAACCGGCTTGCTGTATTTGACCAGTCGGGCTGATGCTGGAGTCTCGGTCAAGCTGTTGACCAACTCCCTGGAGGCCACCGACGTACCCGCTGTGCATGGCGGCTATGCGCCGTATCGCCGGGCGCTGCTGGAGCACGACGTAAAACTGTACGAACTGCGCCGTCAGCCGGGCGATCCCAGCCCGAACCGAACGCTGCGCATTTACGGTAGTTCCGACTCAAGCCTGCACAGCAAGGCGATCATCTTCGACCGGCGCAAAACCTTTATCGGCTCGTTCAACTTTGATCCACGATCAGTGCTGTGGAACACCGAAGTCGGGGTCATGGTCGACAGCCCGGAACTGGCCGAATACACCCGTGAGCTGGCCGTTCAGGGTATGGCCCCAGCGTTGAGTTACCAACCGCAGCTGGTCGACGGCAAAATGGTCTGGGTCACCGAAGACAATCACCGTCTACACACCCTGACCACCGAACCCGGTGGCCTGTGGCGGCGCTTCAATGCCTGGATCAGCAAAGCTGTAGGCCTGGAACGGATGCTCTAGACCGGCGCAGGCTCGAAGGCATTCGGGCGCCTCGCAAGCAGTACCAGCCCGGCAGCACCGGCTGCCATCAGCAGTGGCAAAGCATGCCCACTGACCCACTGGCTTCCGGCACCTGCAGCCAACGGCCCGATCAGGCAACCAATGCCCCAGAGCTGCGCAACATGGGCATTGGCCCGCACCAGAGCATCATCCCGGTAACGCTCACCGATCAACACCAGCGACAAGGTGAACAAACCGCCGGCACTGGCGCCGAACAATACCCACAGAGGCCAGATCGCCCAGGTTTGCAGCATCAATGGAATGGCCAGGCTCGATAGCAACAGCGTTATCGCGCAACCGCTGAACAGCGTACGTCTCGACATACGGTCGGCAAGGGCACCAATAGGCAATTGCAGCAGCGCATCGCCAACCACCACTGTGCTGACCATGAACAAGGCGATCTCAGTGCTGAAGCCTTGCTGCAGGCAATACACCGGCAACAGGGTCAAAATCATCGCTTCAAAGGAAGCGAACAGGGCAATCGCCCAGGCAATAACTGGCAAGCGCCGACAGAAACCGATCAGATCGAACAGCGTCACACTGCAAGCCTCTGCGCTCGGTGCCCCGCCACGCCCCAGCAGCACCAGCGGCGCTACCAGCAACAGGCCCGCGCCGATCCAGAAGCCCAGGTCATCTTCCGAACCCAGCAGGCCCAGCAACAACGGGCCAGCCAACTGACTCAAGGCATAACTGCAGCCATACAGGGCGACCAGGCGCCCGCGCCAGTGCTCGACCACCAACTGGTTGATCCAGCTCTCACCGAGGATGAAGACAATGGTCAGGATCATCCCGATCAACAGGCGTAGCACCAGCCAAATCGGGTAACTAGGCAACAGCGCCAACAGGCCGATGGACAACGCGCCAGCCCACAGGCACAGGCGCATTAGCCCCGGCGTACCGAAACGGGCGGCGAGGCGACTGGACAGACTGGCGCCCACCAATACACCAATGGCCGGCATCGCCGCCATCACGCCGATCGCGAAACTGCCATAGCCCCACCCCTCAAGGCGCAGGGACACCAGCGGCATACTCACCCCCAGCGCCAGACCGACACTGAGCACCGCGCTCAGCACGGCGAAATAGGTACCCCAACGCATTGCAGCCTCCCAGGCCTTTTTTGTTGTTGTGCAGAAACAACACAGCCGGACCTGCATTGAGCAAGGTCCGGCTGTGGACAGGATCGCGCGTAGCGGTTACAGCTTGATCCAGGTCGCCTTCAGCTCGGTGTACTTGTCCAGCGCGTGCAGCGACTTGTCACGACCGTTGCCCGACTGCTTGAAGCCGCCGAACGGTGCAGTCATGTCACCACCGTCGTACTGGTTGACCCAAACGCTACCGGCACGCAGTGCCTTGGCGGTCAGATGAGCCTTGGAGATGTCGGCGGTCCAGACACCGGCGGCCAGGCCGTACGGGGTGTCGTTGGCGATGTTGATCGCTTCTTCGACGGTATCGAAGGTAATCACCGACAGCACTGGGCCGAAGATCTCTTCCTGAGCGATGCGCATGGCATTGCTGACGCCGTCGAAAATGGTCGGCTCGACGTAGGTGCCACCGGTTTCTTCGAGAATACGCTTACCACCGACCAGCAGCTTGGCACCGTCAGTGTGACCTGCTTCGATGTACGACAGCACGGTGTTCATCTGCTGGGTGTCGACCAGTGCGCCGACGGTGGTAGCCGGGTCCAGCGGGTTGCCAGGTGTCCAGGCCTTGAGGGCTTCGAGTACCAGTGGCAGGAACTTGTCCTTGATCGAACGCTCGACCAGCAGACGCGAACCTGCGGTGCAGACTTCGCCCTGGTTGAAGGCAATGGCGCTAGCAGCAGCTTCGGCAGCGGCGTTCAGATCCGGGGCGTCGGCGAAGACGATGTTTGGGCTCTTGCCACCGGCTTCCAGCCAGACACGCTTCATGTTCGACTCGCCCGCGTAGATCATCAATTGCTTGGCGATCTTGGTCGAGCCGGTGAACACCAAGGTGTCGACGTCCATGTGCAGGGCCAGGGCCTTGCCGACGGTGTGACCGTAACCTGGCAGAACGTTGAGCACGCCTGCAGGAATACCGGCCTCAATGGCCAACTGGGCGATGCGGATGGCAGTCAGCGGCGATTTTTCCGAAGGCTTGAGCACCACCGAGTTACCGGTAGCCAGGGCCGGCCCGAGCTTCCAGCAGGCCATCAGCAGTGGGAAGTTCCACGGAACGATGGCGGCAACCACACCCACCGGTTCGCGAGTAACCAAGCCCAGTTGATTGTGAGGGGTCGCAGCGACTTCGTCGTAGATCTTGTCGATCGCTTCACCGTTCCAGCTCAGGGCCTGGGCGGCACCTGGCACGTCGATATTCAGCGAGTCATTGATCGGCTTACCCATGTCCAGGGTTTCCAGCAGCGCCAGTTCCTCGACATTCGCATTGAGCAGGGCAGCGAAGCGGATCATGGTGGCCTTGCGCTTAGCTGGAGCCAGACGCGACCAGACGCCGGAAGCGAAAGTGGCGCGGGCGTTTTCCACGGCGCGCTGTGCATCGGCGAGGTCACAACTGGCGACCTGTGCCAGCAGACGGCCGTCCACCGGGCTGAGGCATTCGAACGTCGCGCCGGAAACGGCGGCGGTGTATTCACCATTGATGAAAGCGCGGCCTTCGATCTTCAGTTGTTGGGCACGCTGTTCCCAATCCGCACGAGTCAGGGTGGTCATACGAAACTCCTCCTCTTGTTAAGGTGCAGTGCCGCACGAGGGGTCACAGGCACTGTCAAAAATTCTGGCTGAGCGAGCTACGCGCACAGGCACCTGCCACCCTAAACCACTGGCGACCCAATTATCAATATATTTGACATAATCGCACCAAACGCCTACTGATGTTCATTTTATTAAACAAACAAGAGAACCCGCCATGCGCATTGACCAGATCATCGACTTCGCCCAAGTAATCACCGAAGCCGAACGCTATCGTCCGGCAGCCGAAAAAATCCTCAAAGGCGACCCTGAGCAGACGGTCTACAACCACTATTCCAGCCCGTGCGGTCAGTTTGCTGCGGGCGTCTGGGAAGGCGAAGTGGGTCAATGGACCGTCAATTACACTGAGCACGAATACTGTGAAATCGTGCAGGGCGTTTCGGTGCTGCGTGATGACGAGGGTGGCGCCAAAACCCTGCGCGCTGGTGATCGCTTCGTGATCCCGGCGGGCTTCAAGGGTACCTGGGAAGTGCTGGAGCCATGCCGCAAGATTTACGTGATGTTTGAGCAGAAATAACAGCGCCCATAAAAAAAGGGCCCATATCGTGAGATACGGGCCCTTTTTTCGTCAGCCGGATCAATTACTTGATCTTGGCTTCCTTGTAGATCACGTGCTTGCGAACAACCGGATCGAATTTTTTGATTTCGATTTTGTCCGGAGTAGTGCGCTTGTTCTTGTCGGTGGTGTAGAAGTGGCCGGTATTAGCGGTCGACACCAGACGGATCAATTCACGCATGATTCTCTCCCTTAGACCTTAGCGCCGTTACGGCGAATGTCGACCAGAACGGCATCAATGCCGCGCTTGTCGATGATGCGCATGCCTTTGGCAGATACGCGCAGACGCACGAAACGCTTCTCGGACTCGACCCAGAAGCGATGATGCTGCAGGTTCGGCAGGAAACGACGACGGGTTTTGTTGTTTGCGTGGGAAATGTTATTCCCAGTTACCGGACCCTTACCGGTAACTTGACAGACTCTCGACATGCCTCAGCCCTCTAAAACCACATGCCCAACCCGGCATGGGTTGGCCGCTTAATCTCTCAGTCTTTGGCGCTAAGCGCCGTGTTTCTTCAGGGTCTTATCGACTCGATCAGCAGATGCGAAGAGTCGAGCCCCTAGAAAAGAGCGCTGCTTTATACCAGAAAGACCAGAGCACAACAACAGAAGATGTGCTTTGACTCGCTGTGCGACACGCCGGAGCAGCATAACGACTGGCCCGGCAAGGTGTCGACCACTCGTCGCACGATTGGCAAAAAAGGATATGGTTATTTCCGGCCTGGCGCACTAGGGTAGGACTTTTCCAGACTGCACTGGCAGATGGGCCATCGATCAGCCAAGGAATCCTCATGCGCGTTGCTACATTACCCTTATTGTTTGCCACCCTGCTCGGCCCGGTACTTGCCCAGGCGGCTGCGCTGAGTGTGTGCACCGAGGCCAGCCCCGAAGGCTTCGATGTGGTTCAGTACAACTCGCTGACCACCACCAATGCGTCAGCCGACGTCCTGATGAATCGTCTGGTCGAGTTCGATGCTGGCAAAGGTCAGGTAGTGCCCAGCCTGGCCGAAAGCTGGACGGTTTCGCCCGATGGACTGATTTATGAGTTCAAGTTACGCCCTGAGGTGAAGCTCCACAGCACCGGTTATTTCAAGCCAAGCCGCACGCTGAACGCTGACGACGTCCTGTTCAGCTTTCAACGGATGCTCTACCCCGCGCACTCCTGGCACAAGATCGCCCAGAGTGGCTTTCCACATGCACAGTCGCTGCAACTGCCCAGCCTGATCAAGCAAATTGAAGCCCCCGAGCCACTGACCGTGCGCTTCACCCTCGACCATCCGGATGCCACGTTCCTGGCCACCCTGAGCATGGGTTTTGCCTCGATTTATTCCGCCGAGTACGCCGACCAATTGCTCAAAGCCGGTACGCCGGAGAAGCTCAACAGCCAGCCAATCGGCACCGGGCCGTTTGTCTTCAATCGCTTCCAGAAAGACGCGGTGATCCGCTACCGGGCCAACCCGGACTACTTTGCCGGCAAGCCGGGTGTCGATCCGCTGATTTTCGCCATTACCCCCGATGCCAACGTGCGCCTGCAAAAGCTCAAACGCAATGAATGCCAGATCGCCCTGTCGCCCAAGCCGCTGGATATTGCGGCGGCCAGCACCGATCCGGCCCTGAAGGTGGAAAAGACCGAAGCGTTCATGACCGCGTTCGTTGCCATCAACAGCCAGCATGCGCCGCTGGACAAGCCAGAAGTACGCCAGGCCATCAATCTGGCCTTCGACAAGGCCAGCTACCTCAAAGCGGTGTTCGAGAACACCGCCGTCGCTGCCAATGGCCCCTACCCGCCTAACACCTGGAGCTATGCCAAGGACCTGCCGGGTTACTCCACTGACCTGGACAAGGCCCGGACACTGCTAGCCAAAGCAGGCCTGAAAGATGGCTTCAGCACTACGATCTGGACCCGTCCACAAGGCAGCCTGCTCAACCCCAACCCGAGCCTCGGCGCACAGTTGCTGCAGGCTGACCTGGCCAAGGTCGGCATCAAGGCCGAGATCCGTGTGATCGAGTGGGGCGAGCTGATTCGCCGCGCCAAGGCTGGCGAGCATGATTTGCTGTTCATGGGGTGGGCCGGTGACAACGGTGATCCGGACAACTTCCTCAGCCCGCAATTCGCCTGTGCGGCGGTAAAGTCCGGGACCAACTTCGCCCGCTACTGCGACCAGCGCCTGGACCAGTTGATCAGCGCTGGCAAGACCACCACCGACCAGAGCGTGCGCAGCCGCCTGTATCAGCAGGCCCAGGCGTTGATCCAGCAGCAGGCACTATGGCTGCCACTGGCACACCCGACCGCTGCAGCGCTGGTCCGTCAGAACGTGGAAGGCTACCAAGTCAGCCCGTTCGGTCGCCAGGACTTCGCCAAGGTCAGCTCGACGCGCTGATCCAACCATGCTCGACCATCGATAGCGGTTCACCCTCACCGACGATGACATGGTCGAGCAGACGCACATCAACCAGCGCCAGCGCTTCCTTGATGCGTTTGGTCAGGTGCAGGTCGGCCTGACTCGGTTCTGACACTCCAGAGGGGTGGTTGTGACAAATGATCAACGCGGCAGCATTGTTTGCCAGTGCGCGCTTGATGACCTCTCTGGGATAGACACTGGCGCTATCGATTGAGCCGCGAAAGAGCACCTCAAAACCTAATGGCCGGTGTTTGGTGTCGAGAAAAAGGCAGCCAAACACTTCGCTGCTTTCATGGCGCAACTTGGCTTTGAGGTAGCGTCGTACCGCGTCGGGGCTTTGCAGTGCCGAATCGCGAACAATGGTTTGCTCCAAGTGCCGCCGACCGATTTCCATCACGGCTTGCAACTGGGTGTATTTCGCCGGCCCCAGCCCAACTTCACGCTGAAACGTGGCCTGATCAGCCTCCAGCAGATGACGCAGTCCACCAAATTGCTTCAACAGATGCCGCGCTAGGTCAACGGCGCTCATACCCGCGACACCTGTGCGTAAAAATACTGCCAACAGCTCAGCGTCCGACAAGCTGCCTGCCCCACGTTCCAACAGTTTTTCCCGCGGCCGCTCCGCCTCAGGCCAATCCCTGATACTCATGCCCCACCTCCCTGTCCATCGGTTGCTGCTCCTGTGTTTGTACCCTGTGCTACATTACCCGCACTTTTTTACGCGACGATTCGGCCTGGGGAGGCGTCGTCGCCGCGTGCAATCACTGAGCAAAAGGCAAGCCTATGCAGCGGCTGTATCGTAAGCGCATCGTTCTCGGCGTCGGCGGCGGCATCGCCGCCTACAAAAGTGCCGAACTGGTTCGCCGGCTTCTGGAACACGGTGCGCAGGTGCGCGTCGTCATGACCCGCGGTGGCGCTGAGTTCATCACGCCACTGACCCTGCAAGCACTCTCCGGCCACCCGGTGCACATGGACCTATTGGACCCTGCTGCCGAAGCGGCGATGGGCCATATCGAGCTGGCCAAATGGGCCGACCTGGTGCTGATTGCGCCAGCCACCGCCGACCTGCTGGCACGTCTTGCCCAAGGCGTGGCCGATGACCTGTTAACCACCTTGGTGCTGGCCACCGACGCCACCGTGGCCGTCGCCCCGGCGATGAACCAAGCCATGTGGCGCGACCCTGCCACCCAGGCCAACCTCGAGCTGCTACAGAGCCGCGACATCAAGGTCTATGGCCCAGCCTCCGGTAGTCAGGCCTGTGGCGATGTCGGCCTCGGACGCATGCTCGAAGCCAACGACCTGGCCTGGTGCGCCGCAGAAAGCTTCAAGCGCGAGTCGCTGACCGGCAAGCACATCGTGATCACCGCTGGACCGACCCAGGAAAACATCGATCCGGTGCGCTACATCACCAACCACAGCTCCGGGAAAATGGGCTTTGCCCTGGCTGAAGCGGCGGTCGAAGCCGGTGCCAAAGTCACCTTGATCAGTGGGCCGGTGCATTTGCCAACGCCTGATCGGGTCAGCCGCATCGACGTAGTCAGCGCTCGCGACATGCTCGCCGCCTGCGAAGCTGCGATGCCCTGCGATATTTTCATCGCCTCGGCTGCGGTCGCGGACTACCGACCTGAAGTGGTCGCCCCACAGAAACTCAAGAAAGACCCCACGACAGGTGACGGCCTGCTGCTGCAGATGGTCCGCAACCCGGACATCCTGGCCAGCATCGCCACCCGTCCTGACCGCCCGTTCAGCGTCGGCTTCGCCGCCGAGACCGAACACCTGCTCGACTACGCTGCACGCAAGCTCAAGGACAAGAACCTCGACCTGATTGTCGCCAACGATGTGGCCAACCCCAGCATCGGCTTCAACAGCGAGGAAAACGCCTGCAGCGTGATCGATCGCCAGCTCCACGAAACACTCTTCGCACAGACCAGCAAGGGCAAGATCGCCCGCCAGCTGGTTGCTTTCATCGCCGAACGTCTCAACCAGGTTTAACTCTGCATGCACGCTCTACAAGCCAAGATTCTTGATCCACGCATCGGTAACGAATTCCCGCTGCCGCAGTACGCCACGCCGGGCTCAGCCGGCCTCGACCTGCGCGCCATGCTCAAGCAGGACACCGTCCTGGAGCCGGGCCAGACCTTGCTGATCCCTACCGGCCTGTCGGTTTACATCGGCGACCCAGGCCTGGCCGCACTGATCCTGCCGCGCTCGGGCCTTGGTCACAAACACGGCATCGTGCTGGGCAACCTGGTCGGCCTGATCGATTCCGACTACCAGGGCGAGCTGATGGTTTCTTGCTGGAACCGTGGCCAGACCCCCTTCACCATCGCCGTCGGCGAGCGTATTGCGCAACTGGTCCTGGTACCGGTGGTACAAGCTCATTTCGACATCGTCGAAGCCTTCGACGAGAGCCAGCGTGGCGCTGGCGGCTTTGGACATTCGGGCAGCAACTGATCCGCCAACTGCCCACTGTGCGCCAAGGATGGCGAACTCTCTGGCGAAATGACCGTCAAAGCGTTCAGTTTGAGCCTGCCCTGCACGCCCTCGATATTGGAGCTCCCCAGAGATGAACGACATGGCACACCCGGTACCCGCACTTCCAGAAAGCATCTTCCGCGCTTACGACATCCGTGGCGTGGTCGGTGACACCCTTACCGCCGAAACCGCCTACTGGATCGGCCGCGCCATCGGTGCGCAAACCCTGGCCCAAGGTGAACCGAACATTTCGGTCGGCCGTGATGGCCGCCTGTCTGGCCCGATGCTGGTCGAACAACTGATCAAAGGCCTGGTCGACGCCGGCTGCCAGGTCAGCGACGTCGGCCTGGTACCGACCCCTGCCCTGTACTACGCCGCCAACGTCCTCGCCGGCAAGTCCGGTGTGATGCTCACCGGCAGCCACAACCCGCCGAACTACAACGGTTTCAAAATCGTCATTGCCGGTGACACCCTGGCCAACGAACAGATCCAGGCCCTGCTGACGCGCCTGAAAACCAACGACCTGAGCCGTGGCGAAGGCCGTGTGGAAAAGGTCGAGATTCTTGAGCGCTACTTCAAGCAGATCACCGGCGACATCAAGCTGGCGAAGAAACTCAAGGTCGTAGTCGATTGCGGCAACGGTGCCGCGGGTGTCATTGCCCCGCAACTGATCGAAGCCCTGGGCTGCGAAATGATCCCGTTGTTCTGCGAAGTCGACGGCAACTTCCCCAACCATCACCCGGATCCGGGCAAACCCGAGAACCTGGTTGACCTGATTGCCAAGGTCAAGGAAAGCGGCGCCGACCTGGGCCTGGCCTTCGACGGTGATGGCGACCGCGTTGGCGTCGTTACCAACACCGGCAGCATTGTTTACCCCGATCGCCTGCTGATGCTGTTTGCCCAGGATGTCATTGAGCGCAATCCGGGTGCCGAAATCATCTTTGACGTCAAATGCACACGCCGCCTGACCCCGCTGATCGAGCAATACGGTGGTCGCGCGCTAATGTGGAAGACTGGTCACTCGTTGATCAAAAAGAAGATGAAAGAAACCGGTGCCCTCCTGGCCGGCGAGATGAGCGGACACATCTTCATCAAGGAGCGTTGGTATGGTTTTGACGACGGCATCTACAGTGCCGCACGCCTGCTGGAGATTCTCAGCAAAGCCAAGACCGATGCCGAGCAGCTGTTCGATGCGTTTCCGAATGACATTTGTACGCCGGAAATCAATATTGATGTGACCGACGAAGGTAAATTCAGCATCATTGATGCACTGCAACGCGAGGCTGACTGGGGCCAAGACGCCAACCTGACCACCATTGATGGTGTGCGGGTCGACTATCCCCACGGCTGGGGCCTGGTTCGCGCGTCCAACACCACACCGGTGCTGGTACTGCGCTTCGAGGCCGACACCGACGCCGAACTGCAGCGTATCCAGGAAGTATTCCGCGCCCAGTTGAAGCGCGTTGCTCCTGATCTGCAACCCAAGTTCTGACCGACTATCTGTTCCAACTGGAGCCCTGCATGACCCTCGATCGCGATGCCGCCACCCATGTCGCCCAGGTTTTGTCCGAAGCGCTGCCTTACATCCGACGCTTTGTCGGCAAGACCCTGGTGATCAAATACGGCGGCAACGCGATGGAGAGCGAAGAGCTCAAAACCGGTTTTGCCCGCGATATCGTGCTGATGAAGGCGGTCGGCATCAACCCGGTGGTCGTGCATGGTGGCGGACCGCAGATCGGTGATCTGCTCAAGCGCCTGTCGATCGAAAGCCACTTTATCGATGGCATGCGCGTTACCGACGCGCAGACCATGGACGTGGTCGAGATGGTGCTTGGCGGCCAGGTGAACAAGGACATCGTCAACCTGATCAACAGCCATGGCGGCAGCGCCATTGGCCTGACCGGTAAAGACGCCCAACTGATCCGTGCGAAAAAGCTCACCGTTACCCGCCAGACGCCTGAGATGACCACCCCGGAAATCATCGATATCGGCCATGTCGGCGAAGTGGTCGGGGTTAATACCGACCTGCTGAACATGCTGGTCAAAGGTGACTTCATCCCGGTCATCGCTCCAATCGGCGTCGGTGCCAACGGTGAGTCGTACAACATCAACGCGGACCTGGTCGCGGGCAAGGTGGCAGAAGCACTTAAGGCTGAAAAGCTGATGCTGCTGACCAACATCGCCGGCCTGATGGACAAGCAAGGCACCGTACTCACCGGGCTGACCACTGAGCAGGTCAACGAACTGATCGCCGACGGCACTATCTATGGCGGCATGCTGCCGAAGATCCGTTGCGCTCTGGAAGCGGTGCAAGGCGGCGTCAACAGCTCGCACATCATTGATGGCCGGGTACCGAATGCGGTGCTGTTGGAGATCTTTACCGACAGTGGTGTGGGTACATTGATTACCAACAGCAAGCCACGTTAAGACGAGAAGGCTAAAGAAAGGCGACCTCAGGGTCGCCTTTTTTGTATCTGTGCGGTGGCTCGCGCCCCCATCTTTGACTTTATAGTCAAGTGCGCAAAAAGTTGCGCACCCATCTGTGGATAACTCCCCCTAGCCATCGCTACAAGCCAAGTCTTTCAAGGCTTACAGCCGAGTGCGCAACTTCTTGCGCAGTACTGCGCAAGAAGTTGCGCACTTTTCATCGATTTTTGCGGCTAGAAGCGGCTTCAGACACAGGGGCCGGTGCTGAAGGCCGCGGATTACCTGGCCTTAGCAATTAATGGCACGCCTCTTGTACTCACCTGCGCTGCTTACAGACAAACCAAGGTGAACGCCAGGCGAAAAACTGATTGAGCTTGAGCGTCTCTGGATCACAAGGATGATGATGCATGAGCAGCACTTACACGGTTAAACATGGCGATACCCTAGGGCAAATTGCCCAACGACATGGCGCTAAAGTATCTGAAATCCAGGCGCTTAACCCGATCATTGGTGACCCTAACCACATCAAAGCCGGATGGGAGTTAAAGCTTCCCGGCGCCGCGCCAAAACCTGAACTACCGCCACCGATGCATGCGCATAGCACTACGTCGATTGCGCTCAAGGGGCAGGCCGAATGTGACGAGGAACTGGTTGACGTCGCCCACGTTACTGGCGAGCCGCATTTCTATGTACTGACCGCCAAACAGTCCAAAGCACTGAAGCGGGAAATCAACGCGGTGCAGAAGCTCATGGATGAACTGCATCAGAACCTGGCTAAAGCCTTGCCTGCCCTGCAGTGCAAGAAACCTCAGGCCCCCATGGCCAGTTGCACCTGTGCGGGGTGCGTCAAAGATGCCTGGGCGCAGAAAGCCGAAGGCGCCGGGTTGCTGGTACGCGAGACCAAGCCCCAGCCCAGCACAATCGCGCCGCTCACCACTGACAAAGACCTGCAGGGCCGCCTGGCGACCTTACAGCAAGCGCGTGACTGGTATCAGGATTACAAACCCAGTGCTTTGAGGACCACGCAATTTGAATCCAACTGGAAGTCCTTGCAGAGCAAGAAGGTCCTGGAACTGGATGGTGAAATCGGCAAACTCCGCGCCGAACTGGCGGCACAGCGAGCACCCGAGCCGGAAGACAGTTTCAGCACTGCCAATAGTGCGGCGCCCGACTTGAGACATGGCATGGGGGGGAGCTTTGAGCGTCAGCAAGGCAAGCAAACCCAGACTGGTATTAACGTAGTGGAAATCATCCTGTTCAGCGACCCCACCCGGCGCCACTACATCTCCTGCTACGACGATCACCAAGGCGTTTGAGGACGGCTTTAACGATATGATTTTATGGTGGAAAGAGAGGCAGGCCACCAGGGTTGAAGCTGAGGCACTGGCTGACTACTTGATTGCACATCAGGAAGATAAAGTCATAAAAAATCGTCAGCAGGATGTACCTCTGCGCGTATTGCCGCCGGAAACCATTGGCCCCATGGTTTACCTGCTAACAGAAGGTGTGGCCGCGGGAGTGACTGGCATGTTCATCGAAAATCAGGAGCAGGCTCTGGTCATTCTTCTTTCCTAAGTACGTCACTGGCGGCAATTTATCGAAGTGCTAGAGCATTGTTCGGTCGACGAAAAAAAGGTTAATGCCATGAAGAGTTTGGAGCGTATTAACGCCTTGCTCAACGGACATGAACAAAATCAATTCAATCGTTTTATTGACAGCCTGGTAATTAATCAACCATCCAGAAACTCAAATCGAGTGGCTTGGAATCCCAGCAATGCTTGGCATAAGGAAAAGGTGTTCCTAGCCGCACAGCGAAGTGGTAAGTCTGATGGACTGGTCTAATATTTGAAAACCAATAGGGGCGCGATTTACTGCGCCCTTAATATTTTCTAGTCTAAAGAGACTGATCGGACTGAACAGCGCAACGGAAGCTGAAGCCTGGGACATGCCGCTTTCTCACAGGCTCCTCCCCCCATCGCCGCACCGTACTAGCACTGATCAACGGGGCCTCACCATACCCTGACCCTCTAAGAGCCCGAAGCGTGCCTGTTTCGGGGCCGGTAGGGTTTTCCAGTGGTGAACGACGGTAGTAGTCTTTTTCGTACCAATCATTGACCCAGTCAGTGGCATTCCCTGATAGGTTGTAAATCCCTAGAGGGTTAGGGACAAAACTATCAACGGCAAATGTAAGACGTTTACCTTTGCCCGATGAAGGAAAGTTACGCCCATAGTTCAGGCTCCCATTGTCGGTAGAAAATACCACGTGCTGGCCACGATTCCGCGCGGCATATTCCCACTGGGCCTCTGTAGGCAGATCCACTGGAAAGCCACTCAGCCCCCCTAACCAACCGCAGTACTCCTTGGCTTCTTGCCAGCTTTTGGTCGGTGCAGGTAGGTTGGGTGCGTAAATAATTTCCTTCAGATCTTCTCGCTTACGATTTTCCGCATCAAACAACGGCTTGCCCTGAGCGATAAAAAATAGATCAAAATCCCTAAGCGTCGTCTGGTATTTCGATAGGGAGTAACTACTCAGCTTAACGGGATGAACGAAGTCGTCGTCACTGTGTATGCTTATACGGCCCATCCGGTCTGGCTCCACACCGCATGGCCAGCCACACATATTTGTCGGGTCGTCGTCATACGGCCAGCCAAAATCCCCCATCTGGAATTCACCACCCTCGACAAACACCATATTGTCCAGTGACTGCACAACAGTATTCAACAGCCTGCTGCGCGTTTCGGCGGAAAGTTCTGAGTATTTTTGATCAATCGTCACCGCGATCTTGGCGACTTTCTCGATAGATAGTTTCTGACTTTCAGGCAGTGGATATTTTTGTACTTGGCAGGCGGTCAGCAGCAATAGAGAATAGATGGACAATAAGATCTGCTTTGCCATAAGAACGTTCCAGCGTTTGCCAATCGAAACCTGGAGACTATCATGCTTCTATTTCGATAATTTAGAACAAACACCTTAGCCATAAATTTCAGAAAAGTCCTACTAATTATTCAGAATCGTCTCATGCATGCTCATTTAAATGCCACGCACTAGTGCAGTTCTGAGGCGCGATCCTGTTACCTCTATTTAAACCTGGATTTTCTTTCGAATACGAAAGTGTACCGCAAGAAAAAGGCGCTCATAGGCGCCTTTTTCTTTTCCAACCTCAGATCCCGTACTGGGCCCGATAGGCCTCGACGGCCGGCAAGTGCTGCTTGAGCGCCGGATCGTCGGCGAGGAACTCCAGCACCTGGGTCAGCGACACAATGCTGACGACTGGAATGCCGAAGTCACGCTCCACTTCCTGGATCGCCGACAGTTCACCGTTGCCGCGCTCCTGGCGGTTCAGTGCGATCAGTACACCAGCAGCCTTGGCCTGCTGACCCTGGATGATCTGCATGACTTCACGGATCGCGGTGCCCGCAGTAATCACATCGTCAATGATCAGCACGTCACCTTCCAGCGGCGCACCGACCAGGCTGCCACCTTCACCGTGGGCCTTGGCCTCTTTACGGTTGAAGCACCATGGCAGGTCGAGGTTGTGATGCTCGGCCAGAGCCACGGCAGTGGCTGCCGCCAGGGGGATACCCTTGTAGGCCGGGCCGAACAGTACGTCGAACGGAATCTTGCTGTCGACAATCGCCGCCGCATAGAAACGCCCGAGCTGAGCCAGGGCCGAGCCACTGTTAAACAGGCCGGCATTGAAGAAATACGGGCTGGTGCGCCCGGACTTGAGGGTGAATTCACCGAAGCGCAGAACCCCGCGGTCGATGGCAAAACGAATGAAGTCGCGCTGATACGGCTGCATGAAGAGTCCCGGATACCACGGATTTAGCTAAATGAGTACAGCTCGGGTATCATACACGCACGAGATTTTTGGGGCCATTTATGCGGATCATCAGTGTGAACGTAAATGGCATTCAGGCTGCAGTCGAGCGTGGTTTGCTCAGCTGGCTGCAAGCCCAGAATGCCGACGTCATCTGCCTTCAGGATACCCGCGCCTCGGCCTTTGAACTCGACGACCCAGCTTTTCAGCTTGATGGCTACTTCCTTTATGCCTGCGACGCAGAAGTTCCCGCCCAAGGCGGCGTGGCACTTTATTCGCGGTTGCAGCCCAAGGCAGTCATCAGCGGCCTGGGCTTCGAGACAGCCGACCGCTACGGACGTTACCTGCAGGCCGATTTCGACAAGGTAAGCATCGCAACGCTGCTGCTGCCTTCGGGAATGAACGGCGACGAAGACTTGAACCAGAAATTCAAGTTGATGGACGACTTCGCCAAGTACCTGGACAAGCAGCGACGCAAGCGCCGCGAGTACATCTATTGCGGCTCGTTGTACGTGGCGCAGCAGAAGCTCGACGTCAAGAACTGGCGCGACGGTCAGCAGTCGCCGGGTTTCCTGGCGCCGGAACGCGCGTGGATGGACACCGTCGTCGGTGACATGGGTTATGTCGACGCCCTGCGTGAAGTCAGCCGTGAAGGCGACCAGTACAGCTGGTGGCCGGATAACGAACAGGCCGAGATGCTCAACCTGGGCTGGCGTTTCGACTATCAGTTGCTGACCCCGGGCCTGCGTCGCTTCGTGCGTAGCGCACGCCTGCCGCGCCAGCCACGCTTCTCCCAGCACGCGCCACTGATCGTGGACTACGACTGGACGCTGACGATCTGATTCGTTCAGGCACAAAAAAACCGACATCACGTCGGTTTTTTTGTGCCTGCTATGAGCTGATCACTATTTGATCGGTCGCCAGGTCATCGGATAACGATAGGGCTGCCCGTCATTGGCCTTGACCCCAGCAACAATGGTCAACACCAATACGGCGACCATCAACATGCCGAACAACACAATCCCCACCAGCACGAACATCAGTGCGAAGCAGATGATCGAGGCCAGGAAAACGGTGAGCTGAAAGTTCAGCGCCTCCTTGCCCTGGGCATCGATGAACGGATCGAGGTCCTTCTTCCAGATCCACATCACCAACGGACCCAGCAGGTTGCCGAAAGGCACGATCAGGCCCAGCAACGCGGCCAGGTGGCAGAACATCGCCCACTGTCGAATCTCGGCATTGGGGGTGGGCAACTGCAACGGTTGCTCGCTCATGCTCTGCTCCTTGCGTTGTCGAAATCAGTCGGCCAGCGAGGCCTGCTGCAGTTCGAACAGATCAACCATGCCCTTTTGCGCCAGCGCCAACATGGCATTGAGCTCTTCAGGCTGGAACGGCGCGCCTTCGGCAGTGCCCTGGACTTCAATGAAGCCACCCTGGCTGGTCATGACCACGTTGAGGTCGGTCTCGGCAGCCGAGTCTTCCAGGTAGTCCAGGTCAAGTACGGCCTCGCCCTGATACATGCCAACCGAGACGGCGGCGATCATGTGCTTGAGCGGGTCACCGCCCTTCAGGCCGCCACGCTTCTTGACCACGCGCAGGGCGTCTACCAGAGCAACCATGGCGCCAGTGATCGATGCCGTGCGGGTACCGCCATCGGCCTGGATCACGTCACAGTCGACGTACAGGGTGATGTCACCGAGCTTGCTCATGTCCAGGGCAGCGCGCAGCGAACGGCCGATCAGGCGCTGGATTTCGAGGGTACGACCACCCTGCTTGCCACGGGCGGCTTCACGCTGGTTACGCTCGCCAGTGGAGCGCGGCAGCATGCCGTATTCGGCGGTCAGCCAGCCTTGGCCCTGGCCTTTGAGAAAGCGCGGTACGCCGTTCTCGACACTGACCGTACAGACGACTTTAGTGTCACCGAACTCGACCAGTACTGATCCCTCGGCGTGTTTGGTGTAGTTGCGGGTGATGCGGATCGAGCGGAGCTGATCGGCAGCGCGACCACTTGGACGTTTCATTTGGGATACCTGTACTGGGTTTGAATCTGCCCAGCATTATAAGCGTACCGGGCCTTGAGGGCACACCTATTGTGCAGGCCCCGAAACAGAGGGCCCAGAGGCGTTGGTCGGTTTTTTCCGGGAGTTGCGTGAGTGTTTGTAACATCAGTGGATTGGGAGCCAGCGCCGCACTGCGCTACAATCTTGCGCCTTTGCAGCCGGTTGGCTTTCTCTTGACCCTTTTTTGCGAGGTACTTCCCATGGTGCACAGCATGACCGCTTTTGCTCGTGTCGAGCGTGCCGGTAGCCAGGGCACCCTGATCTGGGAACTACGCTCAGTAAACCACCGCTACCTGGAACCCCACCTGCGCCTGCCCGAAGCCTTGCGCGACCTCGAAGGTGCAGTGCGTGAGGCACTGCGCCAAGGTTTGTCACGCGGCAAGGTCGAATGCACCTTGCGCTTCAACGAAGAAAGCACCGGCAAGCCGCTGCAGGTTGACCGTGAGCGCGCCGCACAGTTGGTGGCCGCTGCCGAGACCGTTGCCAGCCTGATCAAGCAGCCAGCCCCGCTCAACCCGCTGGAAGTGCTGGCCTGGCCCGGAGTATTGGTAGCCGACGCTAACGACCCACAAACCCTCAACAACGAAGCCATGGCGCTGTTTGTCGAGGCGTTGAATGAATTGAAGAGCGGTCGCAATCGCGAAGGTAGCGAACTGGCCCGCCTGATCAACGAACGCCTGGACGGCATGGCCAGCGAAGTCACCACTCTGCGCGCCCTGGTGCCGCAGATGCTCGCCGCCCAGCGCCAGAAGATTCTCGACCGCTTCACCGACATGCAGGCCGAACTCGACCCGCAGCGCCTGGAGCAGGAAATGGTCCTGCTGGCGCAAAAGAGCGACGTCGCTGAAGAGCTCGACCGCCTGAGCACCCACATCACCGAAGTTCGCCGGGTGCTCAAGTCCGGCGGCGCCGCTGGCCGACGCCTGGACTTCCTGATGCAGGAGCTCAACCGCGAAGCCAACACCCTGGGCTCCAAAGCCTTCGACCCACGCAGCACCCAGTCCGCGGTCAACCTCAAGGTACTGATCGAGCAGATGCGTGAACAAGTACAGAACATTGAGTAAGGCCACCCCAACCATGAATCACAGTAGCGGCACCCTTTATATCGTTTCTGCCCCCTCCGGCGCTGGCAAGACCAGCCTGGTCAAGGCCCTGATCGACGCTGACAACAGCATCCAGGTGTCGGTCTCGCACACTACCCGGGCCATGCGCCCTGGCGAAGTGCACGGCGTGAACTACCACTTCGTCGAGCACACCGCATTCAAGCTGATGATCGAGCAAGGCGACTTCCTCGAGCAGGCCGAAGTCTTCGGTAATTACTACGGAACTTCGCGTAGCGCACTGCAGCAGGCGCTCGACCAGGGCCACGACCTGATTCTGGAAATCGACTGGCAGGGTGCTCAGCAGGTGCGCAAGCTGATGCCTGAGGCACGTTCGATCTTCATCCTGCCGCCGACCCAGGAAGCCCTGCGTCAACGCCTGACCAACCGTGGCCAGGACAGCGACGAGATCATCGAAGGACGGATGCGTGAAGCGGTCAGTGAGATGAGTCACTACGACGAGTATGACTTCGTCATCATCAACGATGACTTCGCCACTGCGCTGGAAGACCTCAAAGCGGTGTTCCGCGCCAACCGCTTGCTGCAGGCTAACCAGCAGCAGCGTCACGGCCAGTTGCTCAAGCAATTGCTTGCCTGAGCAACCTGCAGCTCCAGCCGCTTAGCGGCGGCTGGAGACCGTGGCGTGACGACGCAAGGTCATGCCCAGGAAGAACGCCGGCGCCCGCAGGCGTGACAACATCATCAGCCCCAACCCCAGCAGGGTGATGATCACTGCGATTACGAACACCAGCCCCAGACCACCAACATGCGAACCGCTGCCAAACGATGGCGAGGCGCTGTCGTAGGCCGTCTGCAGGAAAATCACCGAGAGAATACCGCCACCGAGCAGCGGGCACAGGCCACGCATCAGGAAGTGACGCACGCTGTCGAAGAGACTGTGGCGGAAGTACCAGACACAGGCAAAGGCGGTCAGCGAGTAGTAGAAGCAGATCATCATGCCCAGGGCGGTGATGGTGTCGGCCAGCACGTTCTCACTCAAGGTGCGCATGGTGACGTAGAACACGCCCGCCGCCACACCGGCACAGATGGTTGCGTAACGCGGGGTTTTCGAACGCGGGCAGACGCTGGCAAAGCGCTCTGGCACCGCACCGTAGTAACCCATGGCGAGCAAGGTGCGCGCCGGTGAAACGAAAGTCGACTGCAGCGAAGCGGCAGTACTGGCCAAAACGGCGATGGACATCAGGATCGCCAGCGGCCCCATGACCGGACCTGCCAAGTGGGCGAAGACGTTCTCCTGAATACGTGGATTGTTCAGGCCCAGGCCAACATCACTGATACCGGCAAACTGCAGCGTGGCAATCGCCGTCACCAGGTACAGACCGAGAATCAGCAGCACCGTCAGGGTCGCCGCGCGGCCGGGTGTGTCACCGCTGCCCACCGACTCTTCACTGATGCTCAGGCAGACATCCCAGCCCCAGAAAATGAAGATCGACAGCGACAGACCCGCAGTAAACGCCGAGAACGACTCAACGCCAAAGGGGTTGAACCAGTCCAGATCGAACTCCAGTGGCGGGGTTTGTGCAGATGAGCCGCCGAAGGCTGCCAAGGCAAAGCCCACCAGCACCACCAACTGCAACGCTACCAAGCCGTACTGCACGGTCATGGTGGTGGCAATACCGCGACAGCAAATCCACACCGCCATGGCGATGAACACGCAACAGGTGATGACATTGATCAGCAGATTGTCGGCCAACGCAGCCACCTCGTGGCTGCCGGTGATCTGTCCGAGGAATAGATAAAAGAAGTCGACTGCCACCCCCGCAAGGTTAGACAGGACGATGGTGGTGGCCGTGACCAAGCCCCAGCCGCCGATCCAGCCGATCATCGGGCCGAACGCCCGCGCCGACCAGGTGAAGGATGTACCGCTGTCAGGTTCAGCCGAGTTCAGCTCACGGTAGCCCAGTGCGACCAACAGCATGGGCAGGAAGCCAACGATAAACACGGCCGGCAGGTGCGCACCGACTTCACGCACAGTTGGGCCTAACGCACCGGTGAGGGTGTAGACCGGTGCAATGGTGGAGATGCCCAGGACAATGCTCGCCAGCAGGCCGAGCCGGCCCTTGGCCAGCCCCTTGGTTGCTCCCGATACACTCGTTGCCTGAGGGCGAGCCTGTCCGATACCCGGGGACAGGCCTGCTTCGTATTCGCTCATGAGTAGTTGCCGCCGCTTTTACTATTGTTTTTCAAGACGCCCCGCAGCGCGTCCGCTTTCACTCATTGAAACCTGTTATCTGGTGCTGCTGTTCCGGCTCAATCGGTTGACCTTATAGGGCCTTCCCCCGCTGACGCTCGCCCCTTGCACGGGCCAGACATGCCTCACGAAACGCCTGGAAAAGACGCAATGAAACCGGGTTGTCGGCCAAGCGGTATTCGGGGTGCCACTGCACACCGACCACAAAGCCCGGGGCGTCCTCCATGGACACAGCTTCGATCAATCCGTCCGGCGCCAGGGCCTCGGCACGCAGGCCGTCAGCCAGGCGGTTGATGCCTTGGCTGTGAAGCGAATTGACCATGAAGCTCTGCTCCAGCCCAAGCCGTTCGAACAACCCACCGGGCTGTACGGTCACGCTATGGCGGGGGCTATATTGCACTTCCAGTGGTGCGTCCTGCGGCTCGCGATGATCGAGGAACCCTGGCAGCTCTTGGACACGCTGGTGCAGGGTGCCGCCCAAGGCGACGTTCAATTCCTGAAATCCACGGCAGATGCAGAACACCGGCACACCGGTGGCAATGGCGGCCTGCAATAACGGCAGAGTCAGCCGGTCGCGAAACACATCGTGCTTCGTACCTTCCACGCTGGGGGCGCCATTGTAATGATGCGGCTCGACATTTGAAGGCGAACCGGTAAAAAGAATGCCATCGAGGCGCTCCAGCACGCGCTGCGGGTCAACCGGCTCTGCGCGTGCGGGGAGGATCAGAGGGATTCCGGCGAAACCTGCTGCTTCGACGTACTTGTCACCAACCGTGTGCGACGAATTGTTGCCCAACTGCTGACGACAGGCAGAAATGCCAATCAAAGGCGGCAGGTCATTGGTAGTTTGCATGGGTTCACCCTCCCTTACAGCTTGATCCAGGTCGCCTTGAGTTCGGTGTATTTGTCGAAAGCATGCAGCGACTTGTCTCGACCATTGCCCGACTGCTTGAACCCACCAAACGGCGCGGTCATGTCGCCGCCGTCGTACTGGTTGACCCAGACGCTGCCAGCGCGCAGGGCGCGAGCGGCCTTATGGGCACGGGAGATATCGCAGGTCCACACGGCTGCGGCCAAGCCGAAGGGTGAATCGTTGGCAATGGCAATTGCCTCATCGGCACTGTCAAAGGTGATCACCGACAGTACTGGGCCAAATATTTCCTCACGCGCGATACGCATGGCGTTGGTCACGCCATCGAAAATGGCGGGCTGCAGGTAAACACCACAGGTGTCTTCCAGTACACGTTCGCCACCGGTCAGCAACGTCGCACCATCGGCCTTGCCGGCCTCGATGTAGCCAAGCACGGTATCGAGCTGAGTGCTGTCGACCAGGGCGCCGACGCGTGTCTCAGGGTCCAGGGCGTGCCCCGGTTTCCAGGCCTTGAGGGCCTCGACCACCATCGGCAGGAAGCGCTCCTTGATGCTGCGTTCAACCAGCAGGCGCGAGCCGGCAATGCACACTTCGCCTTGGTTAAAGGCGATGGCCGCGGCTGCCGCATCGGCAGCCGCCTGCAGGTCAGGGGCGTCAGCGAAGACAATGTTCGGGCTCTTGCCACCGGCTTCCAGCCAGACCCGCTTCATGTTCGACTCACCGGCATAGACCATCAGCTGCTTGGCAATGCGCGTGGAGCCGGTGAACACCAGCGTGTCGACATCCATGTGCAGGGCCAAGGCCTTGCCAACGGTGTGACCGTATCCAGGAAGGACGTTGAGCACGCCAGCCGGGATACCGGCTTCGAGTGCCAACTGGGCGATACGGATTGCGGTCAGGGGTGATTTTTCGGACGGCTTGAGGATCACCGAGTTACCGGTGGCCAGGGCCGGGCCGAGCTTCCAACAGGCCATCATCAGTGGGAAGTTCCACGGAACAATGGCCGCAACCACGCCGACCGGCTCGCGGGTGACCAGACCCAGCTGGTCGGACGCGGTTGCAGCAACTTCGTCATAAATCTTGTCGATGGCTTCGGCGTGCCAGCGAATGGCATTGGCCGCAGCCGGGATATCAATGCTCAAGGAATCGGCAATCGGCTTGCCCATGTCCAGGGTTTCCAGCAACGCCAGCTCCTGAGCATTGGCCAGCAGCAAGTCGGCGAAAGCAATCAGTACCCGCTTGCGTTGCGCCGGTGCCTGTTGTGCCCAGACGCCACTGTCAAAGGCGCGCCGGGCAGCGGCGACAGCACGTTCGGCATCGGCGCTGTCGCAACTGGCGATCTGCGCCAATTGGCGGCCATCGACCGGGCTGGAACAATCGAAAGTGTCACCAGCAACACTGGTGCAATACTGCCCGTCGACAAAGGCGCAGCCTTCGATTTTCAGGGTCTGGAACAACTGTTCCCAGTGTTCACGTGGTGCAATTGTCATTGTTATTTTCTCCGGGCATCACACGGTATGCAGGTACCAGTTGTATTCGAGGTCGGAAATCGACACCTCGAACTCAGCCATTTCACTTTCCTTGCAGGCAACAAAAATGTCGATGTAGTCCGGGCTGATGTACTTGTTCAGCACTTCGCTGTCATCGAGCTCACGCAGCGCGTCGCGCAGGTTATTCGGCAGGCTCTGCTCCAACTGCTCGTACGAGTTGCCTTCAATGGGCGCGCCCGGCTCAATCTGGTTGGTCAAGCCGTGGTGAATGCCGGCCAGAATCGCCGCCATCATCAAGTACGGGTTGGCATCGGCACCGGCCACGCGGTGTTCGATACGCACAGCATCGCTGCTGCCGGTCGGCACACGGACCGCTACGGTACGATTGTCCAGGCCCCAGCTTGGCGCGTTAGGCACATAAAACTGGGCACCGAAGCGACGGTAGGAGTTGACGTTCGGGCAGAGGAAGGCCATCGACGCAGGCATGGTTTCCAGCACGCCACCAATGGCATGGCGCAGGGTTTCACTCTGCTCGGGATCATCACTGGTGAAGATGTTCTTGCCGGTTTTCTTGTCCAGCAATGAGATATGCACGTGCAGACCGTTGCCCGCCTGGCCTGGGTAAGGCTTGGCCATGAAGGTGGAGTCCATCTCATGGTCGTAGGCGATGTTCTTGATCAGGCGCTTGAGCAGGACAGCGTAATCACAGGCCTTGATCGCGTCAGCAACGTGATGCAGGTTGACTTCGAACTGTGCAGGCGCGCTTTCCTTGACGATGGCATCGGCTGGAATACCTTGCTCTTTCGCCGCTTCAAGCATGTCCTGCAGGCAGTCGACGTACTCGTCCAGATCATCGATCAGGTAGACCTGAGTCGACTGTGGACGCTTGCCCGAAATCGGTGAACGCGGCGGCTGTGGTCGGCCGTTGAGGTTGTCCTGATCGATCAGGTAGAACTCAAGCTCGAACGCCGCGCAGATATCCAGACCCAGCGCATCGAACTTCTCGACCACACCACGTAGCACTTCCCGCGGGTCGGCGAAGAACGGCGCGCCGTCCAGCTCGTGCATGGTCATCAGCAACTGAGCGGTAGGCCGCTTCTGCCAGGGTTCGTAAGCCAGCGTGCCGGGGATCGGGAAACAGATACGGTCGGCGTCGCCGATATCCAGGCCCAAGCCGGTGCTTTCTACGGTCGAACCGTTAATATCCAGGGCGAACAGCGAGGCCGGCAGGTTGATACCTTTTTCGTAGACTTTGACCAGGCTCGCTCGCTCGATGCGCTTGCCGCGTACCACACCGTTCATGTCGGCAATCAGCAGATCGACAAACTGCACCTCAGGGTGGGCCGTGAGAAATTCACCCATCTCGTCGAGAGGGATGGCGCGCGGAGAGACCGACGTCATGGCTAGGCATCCTTTGATTTTTGTCGAGCAATTGTCGAGGAGGTACTGCGGCGCTACCGGGAGCGGCGATGGTTTCGTTTGTTCTTTTAAGTAGTCCCATCGTGGGGAACTGCAGAACGTTGCCATCTGGAACATTCGTTCCACATGCTGACAACGTCGCGAGTTGATTCACGACTGCTGGCTCACTATAGAATGGCCCTAACGCAACAGACATTGGCATTTAGGCAAGCAAAGAGTGCACCCATGCAATATCAGATCAGTCACGCCGACCTCTCACTGGTACTCGCCCTAGTCCGCGGCCGCTCACTGGCAAAGGCCGCTGAGCTGCTGCGAGTGGATGTTTCGACGGTTTTCCGCTCGATTCGGCGCATGGAAGCGGCCCTGGGTACCGCCTTGTTCGTGAAAAGCCGCAAAGGCTACATCCCCACGGGCACCGCCCAGGCCCTGGCTGAACAGGCCGAACGCGCCGAACAGGCCTTAGATGCCGCGCGGGTAGCGCTGGAGCATGGCGAGCAGGTCGTCAGCGGCACCGTTCGGCTGACCTGTACCGATGCCGTGCTGCACAGTCTGTTGCTGCCGGCACTGGCCGAATTCATGCCGGCCTACCCTGCCCTGTCACTGGAACTGGCAACCTCCAACACCTTCGCCAACCTGAGCCGCCGCGATGCCGACCTGGCGCTGCGCCTGACCAATTCGCCGCCGGAACACCTGGTCGGCCGCTGCCTGGGCTCAGCCTCTTACGTGGTTTGCGGACGCGAGGAGTATCGCGAAAAACTCAAGGAAGCCCCTGCCAGCCTGCCGTGGATTGCGCCGGATGACGCTATGCAGGACCATCCCACAGTGGTCTGGCGCAGCGAACACCTACCTGGCGTGCTGCCGCGCTATCGCTGCAGCAGCATCTCTGCCATTGCCCAGTTGGTGACTGCCGGCCTGGGCGTGGCTGCGCTGCCCGATTACATGGCCGATACCCTTCCGGGCGTGGAACCATTGAGTGATGCCCTTGCGGGCTGCAACACCGAACTGTGGCTGCTGACCCGCCCCGATTGCCGCGCATTGCGCTCAGTCCAGACCCTGTTCGACGAACTGACCCCGCGCCTGCGCGATGCCCTCGGCCGCCAGTAAATCAGTCATTGTGGGAGTGGTCTTATCCACGAAGGGCCGCAGCGCGGCCCCAGAATCTGGGGTTACTACCCAATCCTTCGCGGATAAATCCGCTCCCACCAGCGTTCCGACACAACGACAAACAGTTGTGCCAGAGCCCCGGAAGTGGTTATCGTCGAAGTATCAAGGACCCGAAATGAAATCAACGCTTCCCTAAAGGCTGGTGATTTTTTAAACTATCGAGTCCGCTCGCCCATTCGGGCTGAACACCGCATTTGCTACTTGAGGAAGACCATGGCCCGCGTAACCGTTGAAGACTGCCTAGAACACGTGGATAACCGTTTTGAGCTGGTCATGCTCTCTACCAAGCGTGCCCGTCAGCTGGCCACCGGCGGCAAAGAGCCGAAAGTGGCATGGGAAAACGACAAGCCTACCGTCGTTGCCCTGCGTGAAATCGCTGAAGGCATCTGCACCCCTGAATTCATCGCTGCCGAATCCATTGTCGAAGTTGAGCCAGCCTTTGCTTTCGGTAGTGAGGAAGAGGCCAACGAGGCGGTCTAAGCCTATGCCTGGTCGACGCAGTACGGCGCAGGTCCCTTTTCCTCGGCAGGAGGTAATCCTGTGCCGAGCATAGACGCCCTCGCCGATCGCCTGTCGACCTACCTCGGCGCAGACCAGGTCAACCTGGTGCGCCGAGCGTACTTCTACGCCGAACAAGCCCACGATGGCCAACGCCGTCGCAGCGGCGAAGCCTACGTCACGCATCCGCTGGCGGTGGCGAGCATCCTTGCCGACATGCACATGGACCATCAGAGCCTGATGGCGGCCATGCTCCATGACGTGATCGAAGACACCGGCATCGCCAAGGAAGCCCTCAGCTCGCAATTTGGCGAGACTGTGGCCGAACTGGTCGATGGGGTCAGCAAACTGACCCAGATGAACTTCGAGACCAAAGCCGAAGCCCAAGCGGAAAACTTCCAGAAAATGGCCATGGCCATGGCCCGGGATATCCGCGTCATCTTGGTCAAGCTGGCTGACCGCCTGCATAACATGCGCACCCTTGAGGTGCTGTCAGGCGAAAAGCGCCGGCGCATCGCCAAAGAAACCCTGGAAATCTACGCCCCCATCGCCAATCGCCTGGGGATGCACAGCGTGCGCGTGGAATTCGAAGACCTCGGTTTCAAGGCCATGCACCCGATGCGCTCCGCGCGCATCTACCAGGCGGTCAAGCGCGCTCGCGGTAACCGCAAGGAAATCGTCAACAAGATCGAGGAGTCGCTGGCCCACTGCCTGGCCGTCGACGGTATCGAAGGCGAAGTCAGCGGCCGTCAAAAGCACCTCTATGGCATCTACAAGAAGATGCGCGGCAAACGCCGGGCCTTCAACGAAATCATGGATGTCTATGCGTTTCGCATCATCGTCGACAAGGTAGATACCTGCTACCGCGTGCTCGGTGCCGTACACAACCTGTATAAGCCACTGCCCGGACGCTTCAAGGACTACATCGCGATTCCCAAGGCTAACGGCTACCAGTCGCTGCATACCACCTTGTTCGGCATGCACGGCGTGCCGATCGAAATCCAGATTCGCACCCGCGAAATGGAAGAAATGGCCAATAACGGCATTGCTGCCCATTGGCTGTACAAGTCAAGCGACGACGAGCAACCCAAGGGCACCCATGCTCGCGCCCGCCAGTGGGTCAAAGGCGTGCTGGAAATGCAGCAACGTGCGGGCAACTCGCTGGAATTCATCGAAAGCGTAAAGATCGACCTGTTCCCGGACGAGGTCTATGTGTTCACGCCCAAAGGCCGGATCATGGAGCTGCCAAAAGGCTCCACGGCGGTCGACTTCGCTTATGCAGTGCACACCGATGTCGGCAACAGCTGCATCGCTTGCCGGATCAACCGCCGCCTGGCGCCGCTGTCCGAACCGCTGCAGAGCGGCTCGACGGTCGAGATCGTCAGCGCGCCTGGCGCCCGACCGAACCCTGCCTGGCTCAACTTCGTGGTCACCGGCAAAGCCCGCACGCACATCCGCCACGCCCTCAAGCTGCAGCGCCGTTCCGAGTCCATCAGCCTCGGCGAACGCTTGCTGAACAAAGTGCTCAATGGCTTCGACAGCGCCTTGGACAAGATTCCCCAGGAACGCATCCAGGCCATGCTCAGCGAATACCGCCTGGAGCAGCTCGAGGACATGCTTGAAGACATCGGCCTGGGCAATCGCATGGCCTATGTGGTCGCCCGCCGCCTGCTCTCCACCGAGGGCGAGCAGTTGCCGACCCCTGAGGGCCCGCTGGCAATCCGCGGTACCGAAGGCCTGGTACTCAGCTACGCCAAGTGCTGTACACCGATCCCCGGCGACCCGATTGTGGGTCACCTGTCGGCCGGTAAAGGCATGGTCGTGCACCTGGAGAACTGCCGCAACATCAGTGAAATCCGACACAACCCGGAAAAATGCGTGCAGCTGTCCTGGGCCAAGGATGTCACGGGTGAATTCAATGTCGAACTGCGTGTCGAGCTGGAGCATCAACGCGGCCTGATCGCGCTGCTGGCCAGCAGCGTCAACGCCGCCGACGGCAACATCGAAAAAATCAGCATGGACGAGCGCGATGGTCGCATCAGCGTGGTCCAACTGGTGGTCAGCGTTCACGACCGCGTGCACCTGGCCCGCGTGATCAAGAAACTACGCGCCCTGACCGGAGTGATCCGTATCACCCGCATGCGCACGTAGCCCAATAACAGCAAGGAGTCATCATGTCCAAGACCGTCATCACCAGCGACAAGGCCCCAGCCGCCATCGGTACGTACTCCCAGGCAATCAAGGCCGGTAACACGGTGTATATGTCCGGCCAGATCCCGCTGGACCCGAAAACCATGGAGCTGGTTGAAGGCTTCGAAGCCCAGACCGTTCAGGTCTTCGAAAACCTCAAAGCCGTCGCTGAAGCGGCCGGTGGTTCGTTCAAGGACATCGTCAAGCTGAACATCTTCCTGACTGACCTGAGCCACTTCGCCAAGGTCAACGAGATCATGGGCAAATACTTCGAGCAGCCTTACCCAGCACGCGCCGCCATCGGCGTTGCTGCACTGCCACGTGGCTCGCAAGTTGAAATGGACGCCATCCTGGTCCTCGAGTAATACCCCGCGCGGCGGGCCGCCTGGCCCGCCCTCGCTTTGCCCCGGAAAGGACCCCGCCATGCGCCAAGCGCTCGCCCTGACCCTGGCTGCTGCACTGCTGAGCGGATGCGCAAGCCACAAACCTGAAGACTACAACGGCATCTGGATCAACCAGAAAGCCATCGATAGCGCTGCCAAAGGCATCAGCCTGCGCCAGGCCCTGAAAGACAACGGCCCAAACTTCGAATGGAAGCTCAATATCGCCGCTGGACAAGCCAGCGTTGATAATGGCTTTGAACTCGCAGAAGGCCAGCTCACGGCTGGTGACAAGCAATACCAGGTGGTATTCCCTGGCAACCACGTCGAAACCCTGACGCTGGACGGTGATGAGCTGGTCCAGAACACCAGTCAGTGGTCGCCTCAACAAAGCTTCGAGAAAGCCCGTAGCCCCGCACCAATGGGCGCCCGTACCGGCACCACCTTCGAGCAGGCCCTGTACAGTGCCTACCTGGGTGGCGAGTGGAAGATCATGGCAGGCCCAGGTCAAGGCGGAACGGTGCATTTTCGCGACAATGGTGTTGTCGAGGGCTTGCCCAGCCTGGACCGCTACGCCCTCTGCCTGGCTGGCGACTGCGCCGACATGAGCGGCGCCAACGACAGCCTCTGGCTAGAACGCAATCAGCGCGGCGCACCGTATATTTTCAAGCGCGACGGTGATCAACTTGAAATTCTGCGTGCTCTGAACAGTGCGCAGCCTGATGAGAAACCGCAACTCAGCCCTGGCCCTCGCCAGTGGCTACTTGAGCGCGACTGACTCAGCCTTTGCCTTCCAGGATCGCTGCATAGCCTTCCTGGTAGCTCGGGTACTGTGGCACCCAGCCCAGCGCCCGAGCACGGGCATTGCTGCAACGCTTACTGCCGGTGCGACGCACCCGTTCCTGCTCCGACCATTGCGTGACCCCCATGTACTGGCGTAGCCAGGCCACCACGTCAGCCAGTGCTGCTGGTGCATCGTCCACGCCGATGTAGCAACCCTCAAGCACCTGCCCCTGATCATCGGCCTTGAGCAAGAAAGCGAGCAAGCCGGCAGCATCGTCAGCATGAATGCGATTAGCGAACAGCGGCGGCTCTTCAGTTACCCGATAACCCTGACGAACCTGGCTAAGCAACCACTCACGCCCTGGGCCGTAGATACCGGTCAAGCGCACGATGGTTGCCGGAATGCCGCTGGCCAGCGCCAACCGCTCGGCCTCAAGCATCACCGTTCCGGTGTAATTGTGCGGCTCGGTCACCGAGGTTTCATCGATCCACTCGCCCTCCTTCTGGGCATACACGCCACTACTCGAAACGAACAGCAAGCGCCGCGGCTGCTGACCACGCTCGGCCAGCCAGCTCAGAACATGGCGCAGCCCTTCAACATAAGCCGCCTGATAACCCGCCTGATCGTGCTGGCTGGCGGCTGCGCAATAGACCAGGTAGTCCGGCGACTCCATCGGCCAGGCGTCAGGGCAACGACTGTCGAACAAGTCGCCAGCAATGCCCTTTACCCCTTCAGGGAGTTGCTCGATTCTGCGGCGCAGCCCGCTGACCTGCCAGCCACCGACCTGCATTTGCTTGGCCAGACGGCCACCGACATCGCCACAACCGACGACCAGAACTGAAGGCGCAGACATCCTGAAACTCCAAAAATCAAAGGCCCAGCCTATCCAAATAAATCGATAGGCGGCTAGCTATAGTGGAAAAAAAGTAACTTTATTACTTCTGCTAACAAGAATTACTTGCAATAATGGCTGCCCAAATTTTGTTCTCGGCCTGTCTCGAGGCCTAGAAGGACAACCACCTCTTTCTTCTTCATCAGGTCCGGCCAGCATGACACGTATTCAACCTTCCGCTTCGCCAACCACGCCGCGCGCATGGCGCGCCATTGCCGCGCTGATGCTCAGCCTGGTCATGGCCCCGGCTGCACTGGCCGATGAGCCGACCACTCCTGCCGCTACTCCCGCTGCCGCCGTAGCCCCTGCTGTGCCCGGCGCCAGCCAGCCAGCCACCCAGGCCGATCCTGCTGCAAGCCCGGCCGCCGCTGCCGCCGCGCCAGTTGATGGTCAGCCCGTCAGCGAAACCGAAGAAGTCGAAGCACTGGTCGAAGACACCAGCCTGGGCATGGCCCACGACCTGTCGCCATGGGGCATGTACAAAAACGCCGACATCGTGGTCAAGATCGTCATGATCGGCCTGGCCATCGCCTCGATCATCACCTGGACCATCTGGATCGCCAAAGGCTTCGAGCTGATGGGCGCCAAGCGTCGCCTGCGTGGCGAAATCGCTGCCCTCAAGCGTGCCACCACCCTCAAGGAAGCCAGCGACTGCTCCAATAAAGAGGGCACCCTGGCTCACATCCTGGTCCACGATGCTCTGGATGAGATGCGCCTCTCGGCGAATGCCCGTGAGAAAGAAGGCATCAAGGAACGCGTCAGCTTCCGTCTTGAGCGCCTGGTAGCGGCCAGCGGCCGTAACATGAGCAGCGGCACCGGAGTATTGGCCACCATCGGTTCCACCGCACCGTTCGTCGGTCTGTTCGGTACAGTATGGGGCATCATGAACAGCTTCATCGGCATCGCCAAAACCCAGACCACCAACCTCGCGGTGGTTGCCCCAGGCATCGCCGAGGCCTTGCTGGCCACCGCGCTGGGCCTGGTTGCTGCGATCCCGGCCGTTGTGATCTACAACGTCTTCGCCCGTTCCATCGCTGGCTACAAGGCTCAGGTATCGGACGCCTCGGCTGAAGTCCTGCTGCTGGTCAGCCGCGACCTGGACCATCAGCCAGGTGAACGCGCCACTGCACCTCACATGGTGAAAGTGGGGTAATCCATGGGCCTGCATCTTAACGAAGGTGGCGACGACCTCGCCGAGAACCACGAAATCAACGTCACGCCGTTCATCGACGTGATGTTGGTCCTGCTGATCATCTTCATGGTGGCAGCGCCTCTGGCAACCGTTGATATCAAGGTCGACCTGCCCGCCTCAACCGCCAAGCCGGCGCCGAGGCCGGAAAAGCCGATATTCCTCAGCGTCAAGGCCGACCAGAATGTCTATGTCGGCGAAGAGCAGGTCCAACGCGACCAGCTCGGTGCAGTACTCGACGCCAAGACCAAGGGCGATAAAGACACCACGATCTTCTTCCAGGCGGACAAAGGCGTGGATTACGGTGACTTGATGGAAGTCATGAACTCACTGCGCGCGGCCGGTTACCTGAAAGTCGGTCTGGTCGGTCTTGAGACGGCAGCCAAGAAATGATCAAGACGCGGCATAAGCTGGCGCGTTACAGCACTAGTCTGGCGGTTGTGCTGGGTATCCATGCCATCGCCGTGCTGCTGACGCTCAATTGGTCGGTCCCCCAGGCAATCGAGCTGCCGCCTGCGGCAATGATGATCGAGATGGCCCCGATGCCGGAACCGGCACCGCCACCGCCCCCCAAAGTGGTAACCCCGCCACAGCCGCCAGCGCCGGTCGAAGAACCGCCGTTGCCGAAGCTGGCCGAGGCACCGAAGCCAAAGATCGCTGTTGCCAAACAGGTCAAGCCTAAAGCTAAACCGCAGCCGCCCAAGCCTGAGAAAAAGCCTGAGCCGCCGCAGGAAAAGCCAGCCGACGAAGAAGTGGTCGATACCCCGCCGACAACAGCGCCGACGCAAAAATCGGCTGCTCCAGCGCCGAGCATCGCCACCAACAGCAATGCCCTGCCAACCTGGCAGAGCGACCTGCTGCGTCACCTGGCGAAGTACAAGCGCTACCCGGAAAACGCTCGGCGCATGCGCATGGAAGGCATCAACCGACTGCGATTCGTGGTGGATGGCGAAGGCAAGATCCTGTCGTACACCTTAGCTGGCGGCTCGGGTAGCGCAGCACTGGATCGAGCGACCTTGGAGATGATCCGTCGCGCGCAGCCTGTACCTCCACCGCCTAAGGAATTGCTCAATAACGGCAGCATCGAGGTGATTGCGCCTTTCGTCTACTCGCTGGACAAGCGCTAACGCTTTGTTTCTGTCACAAACAAGCAACTCTGATAACGTGCGTCTATCGATTGCAGCCGCTATGCTGGGGCCGCAACTTCATGGACGCACGTTATGACCCTCACAGAATTGCGCTACATCGTCACCCTCGCCCAAGAGCAACACTTCGGCCATGCCGCCGAGCGCTGCCACGTCAGCCAACCGACTCTGTCGGTAGGCGTGAAGAAGCTTGAGGACGAGCTCGGTGTACTGATCTTCGAGCGCAGCAAAAGCGCGGTACGCCTGACCCCGGTTGGCGAAGGCATCGTCGCCCAGGCCCAGAAGGTCCTGGAACAAGCCCAAGGTATCCGCGAACTGGCCCAGGCCGGCAAGAATCAGCTGACCGCACCGCTGAAAGTCGGTGCGATCTACACCGTCGGCCCGTACCTGTTCCCGCACCTGATCCCGCAGCTGCACCGGGTCGCCCCGCAGATGCCGCTGTACATCGAAGAGAACTTCACGCACATCCTGCGCGACAAGCTGCGCAACGGTGAGCTCGACGCGGTGATCATCGCCCTGCCGTTCAACGAGGCCGATGTCCTGACCTTGCCCCTGTACGATGAACCCTTCTATGTCTTGATGCCCAGCGAACACCCGTGGACCAAGAAAGAGACCATCGACGCCAGCCTGCTCAACGACAAGAGCCTGCTGCTCCTGGGTGAAGGCCACTGCTTCCGCGATCAGGTGCTCGAGGCGTGCCCAACCCTGGCCAAAGGCAGTGACGGTGCCAAGCACACCACGGTCGAGTCCAGCTCGCTGGAGACGATCCGCCACATGGTGGCCTCGGGTCTAGGTGTGTCGATCCTGCCGCTTTCGGCGGTCCACAGCCATCACTATGCCCCTGGGGTCATCGAAGTGCGCCCTTTGAGCCCACCAGCACCGTTTCGCACCGTGGCAATCGCCTGGCGCGCCAGCTTCCCGCGACCGAAAGCGATCGAGATCCTCGCCGACTCCATCCGCCTGTGCTCGGTGGCAAAACCCACTGTGAGCCAGTAGGAAGTCGCCATGCCGGAGTTGTCCCAGGTATCGGTGACTGCACTGAAGGGCGTGGGCGAAGCCATGGCCGAGAAGCTCGCCAAGGTCGGCCTGGAGAACCTCCAGGACGTGCTCTTCCACCTGCCCTTGCGCTATCAGGACCGCACCCGTGTGGTCCCGATCGGAGCCCTGCGCCCTGGCCAGGATGCGGTGATCGAAGGCGTGGTCAGCGGCACCGATGTGGTCATGGGCAAGCGCCGCAGCCTGCTGGTGCGCCTGGGTGATGGCACTGGCGTGTTGAGCCTGCGCTTCTATCACTTCAGCAATGCGCAAAAGGAAGGCATGAAGCGCGGCACCCATCTGCGCTGCTACGGCGAAGCCCGTCCCGGTGCCTCTGGCCTGGAAATTTACCATCCGGAGTACCGCGCCCTGACTGGCGACGAACCGGCACCGGTGGAACAGACCCTGACACCGATCTATCCGACCACCGAAGGCCTTACCCAGCAACGCCTGCGCCAGCTGTGCCAGCAGAGCCTGGCGATGCTCGGCCCACGCAGCCTGCCCGATTGGATGCCAGCGGAACTGGCCCGGGATTATCAACTCGCACCACTCGCCGATGCCATCCGCTACCTGCATCACCCACCCGCCGATGCCGATGTCGATGAGCTTGCCGAAGGTCAACACTGGGCCCAGCACCGTCTGGCGTTCGAAGAGTTGCTGACCCATCAGCTATCGCAGCAACGCCTGCGCGAAAGCCTGCGCGCACAACGGGCGCCGGTACTGCCCAAAGCCACGCGTTTGCCCCAGCAGTACCTGGCCAACCTTGGCTTCGCCCCGACTGGCGCCCAGCAACGGGTCGGCAACGAGATTGCCTACGACCTCAGCCAGCCGGAGCCGATGTTGCGCCTGGTCCAGGGCGACGTTGGCGCCGGCAAGACCGTGGTTGCCGCCCTCGCGGCCCTGCAAGCCCTGGAGGCGGGTTATCAGGTCGCGCTGATGGCACCCACCGAGATTCTCGCTGAACAGCACTTCGTGACCTTCAAGCGCTGGCTGGAGCCGCTGGGCATTGAAGTCGCCTGGCTGGCCGGTAAGCTCAAGGGCAAGGCCCGGGCCAGCGCTCTGGAACAAATTGCAGGTGGCGCCCCCATGGTGGTCGGTACCCATGCGCTGTTCCAGGACGAAGTGAAGTTCAAGAATCTAGCCCTGGCGATCATCGACGAACAACATCGTTTTGGCGTCCAGCAGCGCCTGGCCCTGCGTCAGAAAGGTGTTGGCGGCCAGCTCTGCCCACACCAACTGATCATGACCGCGACGCCAATACCGCGCACCCTGGCAATGAGCGCCTACGCCGACCTGGACACCTCGATCCTCGATGAACTGCCGCCCGGACGCACCCCGGTCAACACCGTGCTGGTAGCTGACAGCCGGCGCTTCGAAGTGGTCGAACGGGTGCGCGCCGCCTGCGCTGAAGGGCGTCAGGCCTATTGGGTCTGTACCTTGATCGAAGAGTCCGAGGAGCTGACCTGTCAGGCCGCGGAAACTACCTTTGAAGAGCTCGGCAGCGCCTTGGGCGAGCTGCGTGTTGGCCTGATCCACGGGCGCATGAAGCCCGCTGAAAAGGCCGCAGTCATGGCCGAGTTCAAACAAGGTCATCTGCAACTGCTGGTGGCGACCACAGTGATCGAGGTCGGGGTCGATGTACCCAATGCCAGCCTGATGATCATCGAAAACCCTGAACGCCTGGGCCTGGCCCAACTGCACCAGTTGCGTGGTCGGGTCGGCCGCGGTAGCGCGGCGAGCCATTGTGTACTGCTCTACCATCCGCCGCTGTCACAGATCGGTCGTGAACGGCTGGGAATCATGCGCGAAACCAATGACGGCTTCATCATTGCCGAGAAAGACCTCGAACTGCGCGGCCCAGGCGAGATGCTAGGCACCCGCCAGACAGGGCTGTTGCAGTTCAAAGTCGCCGACCTGATGCGCGATGCCGATCTGCTACCGGCCGTGCGTGATGCCGCTCAGGCGTTGCTGGCGCGCTGGCCTGAGCATGTCAGCCCACTGCTGGACCGCTGGCTGCGCCATGGCCAGCAATATGGACAGGTGTGACGCCCGTCCCAGAATGGATCCAGCTAGGACCTCAAGCTGGTTATACTCTTGCGATTGTAAAATTTCTGGATACAGACCATGACTGAAGTTGCCCTGGACACCGCAACCCCCCACGCTCCGTCTGTTATCCGGCTGCTGCTGGAAAAGCTCGGCATCGCCTATCGCGAAGTGCTCGACAACCCAAACCTGTTACCTGAGCGCAAGGTCCAGGCGGTGCTGCTCGATGACGAAGTCGGCGCCCTGATGGTGCTGTTTCCACAGAGCCACCTGCTCGACCTCAATCGCCTCGCCGAACTGACCGGTCGCAAGCTGGCCGCCGTGCCTCTGGATCGCCTCAAGCATATGCTCGACAAGCATGGCCTGAAGAAGCTCCCTGGCCTTGCGGCGCTGACCAGTTCACCGTGCCTCTATGAAGAAAGCCTGCTGAAACCTGAGCGTCTGCTGGTGCACTCCGGTGAAGACGGCATGCTGCTGGAGTTCGAGCGCGATGACTTCAAGAAAATGCTTAGCAAAGCCAGCACGGGCAATTTCGGTGAGCCACTGAGCAGCATCCGTCCGAACCTCGATCGCCCGACGGACGACCGCGAAGAGATCAGCCAGGCGGTCCAGGCATTTACCGCTCGACGAATCCAGCAGCGCCTGGAAAACACCATCGAGATTCCACCGCTGGCGGAAACCGCGCAAAAAATCATCAAGCTGCGCGTCGACCCTAATGCCACCATCGACGACATTACTGGCGTGGTCGAGACCGACCCGGCCTTGGCCGCCCAAGTCGTCAGTTGGGCGGCTTCGCCCTACTACGCTTCACCGGGCAAGATTCGCTCGGTCGAAGATGCCATCGTGCGCGTGCTGGGCTTTGACCTGGTGATCAATCTGGCGCTGGGACTGGCGCTTGGCAAGACCCTGAGCCTGCCCAAGGATCATCCACAGCAAGCAACACCTTACTGGCAGCAGTCAATCTACACCGCCGCCGTGATCGAAGGCCTGACCCGCGCCATGCCACGTGCAGAACGTCCAGAAGCGGGCCTGACCTACCTCGCCGGACTGCTGCACAACTTCGGTTATCTGCTACTGGCGCATGTGTTTCCGCCGCATTTCTCGCTGATCTGCCGTCATCTGGAGGTCAACCCGCACCTATGCCACAGCTACGTCGAACAGCACCTGCTGGGGATCAGCCGCGAACAGATCGGGGCGTGGTTAATGCGCATGTGGGATATGCCCGAGGAGCTGGCCACCGCGCTGCGCTTCCAGCACGACCCACAGTACGATGGTGACTACGCCGCCTTTCCCAATCTGGTGTGCCTGGCGGTGCGCCTGCTGCGCACCCGCGGAATTGGTTCGGGCCCGAACCAGCCGATCCCCGACGAACTGCTTGAGCGCCTGAGCATCAGCCGTGAAAAGGCCGATGACGTGGTGAACAAAGTGCTGGAAGCAGAAGCGCTGCTGCGCGAGCTGGCTTCACAGTTTAGCCAGCACTGAGCCTATGGCCTGACCGAGGAGGTCAGGCCTTTTTCTTCGGCTTCAAGTACTTCATCAGGCCCTGGAACCAGATCACCAGTGCCGGATTGCCCTTAATCTGGATGCTCTTGTCCTGAATACCCTGCATGAACGCCAATTGCTTGTTCTTCGCTTGCAGGGTGGCAAAGCCGAACGCTGCATCCTTGAAAGCGATGGCAAACGCAGGTTGGGGGTGTGTGCCGGACTGACTGCTGATACGCAAATCTTTGACGATGAAATGCCGCGCAACTTTGCCATCGAGGGTCTGCAGCTGGAACACCAGATCCTTGTCGGCCAGTTGCTGCTGGAATGCCGGGTTTTTGCGACTGGCCTTGGCCATCAACAACCCCATGGCCCAAAGGAGAAAGCGAAACTTCATATGCGCGCCTCGGCTAAAAAGTGACTGGCGAAGCAGTTTATAGTCTCGCTACAAAAACACCATACTTTGCCGCTCTTTTCGCGAAGTTCAGCGCTGTTGCCTCTGTAACCACGTAATTCCCTCGTTCGCAGCTGGCCCGGCAATAAAAAACGGGCACCGTGATCGGGTGCCCGTTTTTTATTGCAATCAACCTGTGTGAGGCATCACGGATTGACGCTGTCCTTCAGGGATTTGCCTGGCTTGAACGCAACGGTGTTGCTGGCTTTGATTTTGACGGGCTCACCGGTCTGCGGATTCTTGCCAGTGCGAGCACCGCGGTGGCGCTGCAGGAAGGTACCGAAGCCGACCAGCGTCACGCTGTCTTTGCGATGCAGGGCGCCAGTAATTTCTTCGAGCACAGCGTTGAGCACGCGATTGGCTTGCTCTTTGGTGAGATCGGCCTTTTCAGCGATAGCTGCGGCGAGTTCTGGTTTGCGCATAGTGAAGCCTCTTAGACGGTTTTTTGTTGTTATGCCGTGCTGCTCTTCGAGAACAGCGCCCAAGGCACCGCAGGCTCTAAACTGCGGCAGACGGGAGTGAGGATGGCATGCCGTCCGGGGCCGCGCCAGTCTCTGGGCGGCCATTGTTAAGGCAAAGGCAGGGGAAAACCGACAGAACGCCAGCTATTTACGCCATCAACGCCGGAAGTTGCCGATTTAGAGCCAGCTTCTCCATCACCGCCGAGCCCGTCAGGGCGTAACCGAGCAAGTTGCCGTCGGCATCATGGCAGAGCACCTTGAGGTCCATGCCCTGTCCTTCAACCTGCCAGGTGCCATCACGCCCGTGGGGCGGCGGCGATACTACCAGTGGGCAGGCTGGCGTCTTCACCGTCACTGGCATCGGGCCGTAGGTGACCGCCGTCGGGTTACCGGCCAGGGTTTGCGCCAGAGCACGTGCGCAGCTCATCAACGGCATGACATACAGAAGGTTGAGGCTATCGACCTCGGCGCAGTCGCCCAAGGCGTAGATGTTGGCATGGGAGCTACGCAACTGGCGGTCGACGACTACGCCCCGGTTGACCTGCAACCCCGCAGCGGCGGCAAGGTCGATGCGTGGGCGCAGGCCGACAGCGGAAACCACCAGGTCACACGGGATCAGCGTGCCATCGGACAGATGGGCCTCGAGCCCACCTGCAACGCGCTGCAGCCGGGTCAGTACCGGCCCCAGATGGAAGCGTACCCCTAGCCCTTCCAGGCCGGCTTGCACGGCGCCAGCTGCCGCCGGGTGCAGCAAGGTCGGCATGACTTGCTCGCAGGGCGCGACCAACTCAACCTGGAAGCCTCCCTGGCTCATGTCGTTGGCGAACTCACAACCGATCAGCCCAGCCCCCAGGATCAGCACCCGCTGCTTGCCGGCAGCGGCAGCACGAAAGCGGGCGTAATCTTCCAGGTCGTTGATCGGGAAGATCGCCTCAGCACCATCGCCTTCCACCGACACTTGTACGGTTTGCGCGCCCCAGGCCAGGATCAGGTCTCGATAGGTCACCTGCTCTTCACCAATCCACAGGCGCTTGTGGCCCGGGTCGATGCCACTGATGCGCGTGTGGGTGCGCACTTCAGCCTTGAGCTGTTCAGCCATGACGCCAGGCTCGGCCATGCTCAGGCCGTCGGCATCCTTGTTCTTGGCAAAACCTGTGGACAACATTGGCTTGGAATAGGAACGACCGTCGTCAGCGGTAATCAACAGCAGCGGCGTATCGCTGTCGAGCTTGCGAAATTCACGGGCCAAGTTGTAGCCCGCCAACCCTGTACCGACAATTACCACGGGTGCCGTCATGCCATATTTCCTTGTGTCCTGGTTAAACAGTGATCAGTTGATTTCAATCATTTCAAAGTCCATCTTGCCCACACCGCAATCCGGGCACAGCCACTCTGCCGGGACGTCTTCCCAACGGGTGCCTGGGGCGATGCCATCATCCGGCCAGCCTTCGGCCTCGTTGTAGATCAGGCCGCAAACAACACACTGCCACTTTTTCATCACATATTTCCTCAACAAACCCAGGCATTGGAGTGGCCGCTCTCGGTGTAATTACAGTGGCGACCATCTAAGAAGGGGGCTTTGTACTGGAGCCAGGTGCCAGCATGCAAGCCGGATCGGGCAATCATGCTAAGCTCGCGGTCTCTTTGGCCTGTTAATCCATACCATCGTGCCGTACGAAACATCGCAAGCGCCCGCTGCAGAATGGTTGCAGTACTCTCAGGTAGCAGACAGCGCAACGCCTGCGCTCCTCGACTGGTTGTTCGATCAAGGATCATTGACCCGTCGCCTGACTCGATTATCCGCCGATCACTTTTCTGTTACACCCCTTTACGAGGGCTGGCAGCCCCTGCGTGACGACGAATGTCAGGCACTGGAATTGCCGCTCAACAGTGAAGGTTGGGTACGCGAAGTGTACTTGCGTGGCCATGGCCAGGCCTGGGTATTCGCCCGTAGCGTAGCGGCGCGCAGCGCCCTGGAAAGCGGTGGGCTGGACATGGAAGCGCTGGGCAGCCGCTCCTTGGGTGAGCTGCTGTTCTGTGACCAGGCATTCACTCGCCGCGCCATTGAAGTCTGCCATTATCCCAGCGCTTGGTTACCGGCCATAGACGCCAGCAACGCGCTCTGGGGGCGCCGTTCGCGCTTTGACCGCGCAGCGCTGAGTGTATTGGTTGCCGAAGTTTTCCTGCCATCGCTGTGGCAGGCTGCTGAGATTCCTGGGGAGATCCACTGATGTACGTGCAGCTGCTCAAGTCGCTCAATCGTCTGCATCCACGGGCCTGGGACTTCATTCAGCTGAGCCGCATGGACCGCCCAATCGGTATCTACCTGCTGCTGTGGCCCACCCTTTCGGCGGTTTGGATCGCTGCCAAGGGTACGCCGACTGTGGCCAATGTACTGATCTTCACGCTCGGCGTGGTGCTGATGCGGGCCGCAGGCTGCGCGATCAACGACTTCGCCGACCGCAAAGTCGACGGTCACGTAAAACGCACTGCCGACCGCCCGTTGGCCGCCGGTCGAATCAATGCTCGAGAAGCACTGATGCTGTTTGCCGTGCTGGTCGGTGTGAGTTTTCTGCTGGTGTTATGCACCAATGCCAGCACTGTCTACTTGTCGTTCGGCGCGGTGGCGCTCGCGGCTTGCTACCCCTTCATGAAACGCTACACCTACTATCCACAGGTAGTGCTTGGCGCAGCGTATTCATGGGGTATTCCCATGGCCTTCACCGCCGCCAACGGCGAGCTGCCAGCCATTGCCTGGCTGCTGTATATCGCCAACCTACTGTGGACCGTGGGTTACGACACTTACTACGCCATGGTCGACCGCGATGACGACCTGAAGATCGGGGTCAAATCCACTGCGATCCTGTTTGGTGAGGCTGATCGGGTGATCATCCTGACCCTGCAAGTATTGTCGTTGGGCTGTTTGCTGATGGCTGGCAACCGCTTCGAGTTGGGTGGCTGGTTCCACGTGGGGCTGCTGGCAGCCTTGGCGTGTTTTATCTGGGAGTTCTGGACGACCCGTAAACTGGATCGCGAATCCTGTTTCAAAGCCTTTTTGCATAACCATTGGGCCGGGCTGCTGGTGTTCATCAGTATCGTCATCGACTACGCAGCGCGCTGACTGCCCGCAGGCAGACAGCGCGTGCTTGCGATTACTTGATCACGTGCCAGACATCCTTCATGCCATCGCCGGTCATGTCTCCAGCTTTCTTGTCTTTGACAAAGGTGTACACAGGTTTACCTTTGTAAGCCCATTGCATCAAACCGTCGTCGCGCTCGATCTGTGACCAACCCTCCTCGGCCATGTCGCCGTTCTTGACCATCAGCGGCGGCCAGTTCTTGGCACACTCATCGTTGCACATGGATTTTCCACCCGAATCCTTGTCAAAGGTGTACAGCGTCATGCCGGCTTGATCGACCATCACTCCGTCTTTCATCATGGTGTGATGGGCCGACGCGATCCCCGGCAAGGCCAGAGCCACTGCAGTGCAAAGCGCCATCCAGTTCAGCGTATGTCGTGTCATTGGATCCACCGTGTTTCTCGGGAGAGGGAATTTAAGCCTAGCCCAGTAACTGAATGTTGCAGCGCTGCCCACGACCTGTCACACGACTGCAATAATTCCGTTATCTAATGCGGGCCAAGACACCGTTAATGGAAGAGGTTCAAGCATGGTTGGCAGAAACATTCTGATCGTTGACGACGAAGCGCCAATTCGCGAGATGATCGCCGTTGCATTGGAAATGGCCGGCTATGACTGCCTGGAAGCAGAAAACTCTCAGCAGGCCCACGCCATCATCGTCGACCGCAAGCCGGACCTGATCCTGCTCGACTGGATGCTCCCGGGCACGTCGGGCATCGAGCTGGCCCGACGCCTCAAGCGCGATGAACTGACGGGCGATATTCCAATCATCATGCTCACCGCCAAGGGTGAGGAAGACAACAAGATCCAGGGGCTTGAAGTCGGCGCTGATGACTACATCACCAAGCCGTTCTCCCCGCGTGAGCTAGTAGCCCGCCTCAAGGCAGTACTGCGCCGCGCCGGGCCAAGCGATGGCGAGGCACCGATTGAGGTGGGGGGCCTGCTGCTCGACCCGATCAGCCACCGGGTAACCATCGATGGTAAACCGGCCGAAATGGGCCCAACCGAATACCGTTTGCTGCAGTTCTTCATGACCCACCAGGAACGCGCTTATACCCGGGGCCAGTTGCTTGATCAGGTCTGGGGCGGCAATGTCTATGTCGAAGAACGCACCGTCGACGTGCACATCCGTCGTCTGCGCAAGGCGCTGGGTGAGGCTTACGAAAATCTGGTACAAACCGTCCGTGGCACCGGTTATCGCTTTTCCACCAAGAGCTGAACCGCTATCTACGCCGAAGTATTGGAAAGGACGCGTCGTTAATTGAACCAGAACTGGCATGGCACCCTGATTCGCCACATGCTATTGCTGATTACCGCCTGCCTGCTGGTTGGCTTGATCAGCGGCTACTACGGTTGGAGTCTGGCCGTGGGCCTGGCGCTCTACCTGGGTTGGACCCTCAAGCAATTGCTGCGCTTGCATGAGTGGCTGCGCCTGCACAAGCCCGATGAGGCACCACCTGACGGTTATGGTCTGTGGGGCGAGGTGTTCGACAGCATTTATCACCTGCAACGTCGCGATCAACGTGTGCGCGGCCGCCTGCAAGCAGTGATCGATCGGGTGCAAGAGTCCACCGCTGCGCTCAAGGACGCGGTGATCATGCTCGACAGCGACGGCAATCTGGAATGGTGGAACCGTGCCGCCGAAACCCTGCTGGGCCTGAAAACCCCACAGGATAGCGGCCAGCCTGTCACCAACCTGGTTCGCCACCCACGTTTCAAGGAGTACTTCGAACAGGAGAACTACCTCGAACCGCTGGAGATCCCCTCACCGATCAATGATCGCCTGCGTGTGCAGTTGCACATCACCCGCTATGGCAATAACGAACACCTGATGTTGGTGCGCGACGTTACCCGCATCCATCAGCTGGAACAGATGCGCAAGGATTTCGTTGCCAACGTCTCGCACGAACTACGTACACCACTGACGGTAATTGCTGGCTACCTGGAAACCCTGCTCGACAACGTCGAAGAGGTAAATCCACGCTGGGTGCGGGCGCTGCAGCAGATGCAGCAGCAAGGCGGACGTATGCAAACGTTGCTCAACGACCTGCTGTTGCTGGCCAAGCTTGAAGCCACCGACTACCCCTCGGATAACCAGCCGGTAGCGGTCGACGCCCTGCTGCAATCGATTAAAGGTGATGCCCAGGCCTTGTCCGGGCAGCGTAACCAGCGCATCACCTTGGAAGCCACGCCAGGTATATACCTCAAGGGCAGCGAAGCGGAGCTACGGAGCGCGTTCTCCAACCTGATCTTCAACGCGGTCAAGTACACCCCGGACGAAGGGCAGATCCGCATTCGCTGGTGGGCCGACGAACAGGGCGCGCACCTTAGCGTGCAGGACTCAGGCATCGGTATCGACGCCAAGCACCTGCCACGCCTGACCGAGCGCTTCTACCGGGTCGACTCCAGCCGCGCCTCCAACACCGGCGGCACCGGCCTGGGCCTGGCGATCGTCAAGCACGTACTTTTGCGCCATCGAGCGCGCCTGGAAATCAGTAGCGTACCCGGTCATGGCAGCACCTTTACCTGCCATTTCGCCCCCATGCAGATTGCCCAGCGTCTAGCCTCGTGAAGGCTCGCCCCTAGGCAATCGCGCCCTCACCCGCTACATTGACGGACCTGTGCCAGCGACTGCTGGCACTGCATTTCTCTCTTTTTTCAAACGACGGACCCCGTAAAACCCCATCATGGACCCTTCCCCTGGTATTAGCCTCACCTCACTTTTCGCCGATTTCGGCATGATTCTTTTTGCTCTGCTGCTGGTGCTGCTCAACGGCTTTTTCGTTGCCGCCGAGTTCGCCATGGTCAAATTGCGCTCGACCAAGGTCGAGTCGATTGCTGTGCAGCATGGCTGGCGTGGGCAGATCCTGCGCACCGTACACAATCAGCTAGACGCCTACCTATCTGCCTGCCAGCTGGGTATCACCCTGGCCTCCCTGGGCCTGGGCTGGGTCGGTGAACCAGCCTTCGCGCACCTGCTCGAACCCTTGCTGGCCGCTGTCGGCGTGCAATCACCGGAGGTGATCAAAGCGGTATCGTTCTTCAGCGCCTTCTTTGTGATCTCCTACCTGCACATTGTGGTCGGTGAACTGGCGCCCAAATCCTGGGCAATCCGTAAACCAGAACTGCTGTCGCTGTGGACCGCCGTACCGCTGTACCTCTTCTACTGGATGATGTACCCGGCCATCTACCTGCTCAACGCCAGCGCCAACGCGATTTTGCGTATCGCCGGCCAGGGTGAGCCAGGCCCGCACCACGAACACCATTACAGCCGCGATGAACTGAAACTCATCCTGCACTCCAGCCGTGGCCAGGACCCCAGCGACCAAGGCATGCGTGTGTTGGCCTCGGCCGTGGAAATGGGCGAACTGGAAGTGGTCGACTGGGCCAACTCCCGTGAAGACATGGTCTGCCTGGACGCCCATGCGCCGCTCAAGGAAATCCTGGCGATGTTCCGTCGGCACAAATTCAGCCGTTACCCGGTATTCGATGCCGAACGCGGCGAGTTCGTTGGCCTGCTGCACATCAAAGACCTGCTGCTGGAACTGGCTGACCTCGACCATATTCCGGAGTCCTTCAACCTTGCTGAACTGACCCGGCCGCTGGAACGCGTATCTCGCCATATGCCCCTGGCCCACCTGCTGGAGCAGTTCCGCAAAGGCGGCGCGCATTTCGCCCTGGTCGAAGAAGCAGATGGCAAGGTGATTGGCTACCTGACCATGGAAGACGTGCTGGAAGTACTGGTAGGTGATATCCAGGACGAACACCGTAAAGCTGAACGTGGCATCCTCGCCTATCAGCCTGGCAAGCTGCTGGTACGTGGCGACACGCCGCTGTTCAAGGTCGAGCGTCTGCTTGGCGTGGACCTCGATCATATCGAGGCGGAAACCCTTGCCGGCCTGGTCTACGAGACTCTCAAACGGGTACCGGAAGAAGAAGAGCTCCTGGAAGTTGAAGGCTTGCGCATTATCATCAAGAAGATGAAAGGGCCGAAAATCGTCCTGGCCAAGGTTCTCAAGCTCGATTGATACGCTTCATGGGTTGCCGGCAGTAAAGTTCGGCAACCCATCGAGCGACTGGTTGAACTGGTAAGGAATCGACTCCAGCGCCAACCCCACGTTGCGCTGCACGACAAAATGCAGATGTGGACCGGTACTGTTGCCAGTGTTGCCGGATTTCGCCAGCGGTGTCCCATACACCACGCGCTGGCCCTCGCCGACTACCACTGAACCACGCATCAAGTGCAGATAGACGCCCATAGTGCCGTCGTCATGCAGAATCCGCACGAAATTGCCCGCCGGGTGCGTCCCGCGCCCACTCTGACTGTTCTCGGTCTTGATCACGATGCCCGCGCGAGAGGCAATGATCGGTGTGCCTTCAGGCATGGCAATGTCCATGGCGTAGCGCCCTTTGGGCCCAAAGTGGCTGTAGCGTCCGTTTGCCCCTTGGGTCAAGCGAAACGGTCCACCGCGCCATGGTAAGGGGTAACGGAAAGCGTTGTGGCGTTGTGCGGGGTTACCCAAGGCGTACTTGAATTTCTCTTGATAGCCCACCGGCTTGCCCGATTGCCGGGCACTGACGACCGTAAGCTCCACTGTCGAGCGTGCGGGCACCACGCGCCGGACAAGCCGTGATGTACCACCCTGAGCATTACTCAAGCGCTCCAGGCGCAACTCCACCTCTACCGGTGCATAGGTATCGTTACGCGCACTGAAGCGCACGCCTGTTGCCACCTGGTTGGCTTGTAGCTGGACCTGGCCTTCTAGCGTTTCGAGCATACGATCACGAAAGACTAAAGCCTTGGCGCCGACCATTGGCCGATCCGAATAGGAAACAACGCCGTAGGCATCGGTACTTTTGTAAATCGTCGTAGCCAGCACGGGCCCGCAGGCCAAGAGCAAGGCGTAGAACAGCAGCGAGCGTGCTGGCATGAATAGTGGCTTTTTGACAGTTAGTGATCTGTCGAAGCCTAGCAGCAGATTTTGCTGGGGGGATGCTGCGAGTGTTTCCGCGCTGTACCAGAAGACGAGCGGCGACCCCATCGCCGGCAATGCCGGCTCCCACAGGAGGAACTGCAAATTATTGTGGGGGCCGGCATTGCCAGCGATGAGGCCAATGCGAGCAATTGAGAAGCCGATCAGGCTCCGGGCACAAAGTGCTTCTGTGCCGTCCCGCGGGCAATCAGCCGCGACAGGTAATCGAGCTTCTGCGCATCCTGGTCAACGAATTTGAAGGTCAACTGCAACCAATCACTGTCCGGCTTGGGCTCCAGCGCTGCAATCGCATGCAGATAACCGTTGAGACGGGCGATCTCGGCGTTCTCGCCCTGCTCCAGGTCGAGCACCGCCCCCTCGAGTACCTGAGGCAGGGTTTCGCCACGGCGTACCACCAGCAGCGCCTCCTTGAGACTCAGTGCCTTGATCACGCAGGGTTGAACACCGCTTGGCAGGCGCAACTGCCCCTGGCCACGCCCCGCAGGTGCGGCAGCAGCAGGCTTGGGCGCATTGACCAGCGGCTTGGCCGCTGCCACGGGCGCCGCCGACACCGCAGGTTTTACCGTTTCGGCCCGCCCGCCGGTCAGGGCGCTCAGCGAGTCGTTGGCAAAGGCTGAATTAGCCCGGGTCGGCGCACTGGCCAGCAAGGTATCGAGCTTGCCAACCTTGGTCAGAGCTTTCTTCACCTTGGTCAGCAGTTGCTCATTGGTGAACGGCTTGCCGACAAAGTCGGAGACGCCCGCCTGGATCGCCTGAACCACATTCTCCTTGTCACCACGGCTGGTCACCATGATGAACGGCAGGGTCTTCATCGACTCCTGCTGTCGGCACCAGGTCAGCAGCTCCAGCCCGGACATTTCCGGCATTTCCCAGTCGCACAGGACCAGGTCAAAGGCTTCGCGAGTCAGCAAAGTCTGGGCCTTGCGGCCGTTGACCGCGTCCTCAATGACAATCCCCGGGAAATAGTTGCGCAGGCACTTCTTCACCAGGTCGCGAATGAACGGCGCATCATCCACAACCAACACACTGACTTTACTCATCGCCACTCCTATTGAATCCCGACTAGCATAACGCTGACTGATGGCCATTTGCCAAACATTGGCTCACGCCGGGACTCGTGGTTTCGTTCGCGGCTGCCTTGAGGTGCTCGCCCCACAAACGAAAACGCCCGGCTAAGGCCGGGCGTTGTTACTCGGGGCAGTCTTACTTATCGTCAGTTTCAGCCGGAACATTAGCCTTTTCGCTGCCGCCCTCGACCTCTTCCTTCATCCGCTTCAGGCCCAGGTGACGCACGTCGGTACCGCGCACCAGGTAGATCACCAATTCGGAGATGTTGCGTGCGTGGTCGCCAATACGCTCCAGCGAACGCAGGGCCCAGATCACGCTAAGCACCCGCGAAATCGAGCGCGGGTCTTCCATCATGTAGGTGACCAGCTCGCGCAGCGCGGTCTTGTACTCGCGGTCGATAGTCTTGTCGTACTGTGCTACCGACAGCGCCAGATCGGCATCGAAACGGGCAAAGGCATCCAGGGCATCACGCACCATGTTGCGCACCTGATCACCGATGTGCCGGACTTCGACGTAACCACGTGGCGACTCGCCTTCTTCGCACAACTGAATGGCCCGGCGGGCGATCTTGGTCGACTCGTCACCAATACGCTCCAGGTCGATTACCGACTTGGAAATGCTGATGATCAGACGCAGGTCGGAAGCGGCAGGCTGACGACGAGCGAGAATGCGCACACATTCCTCGTCGATGTTGCGCTCCATCTGGTTGATCTGCTCATCGACTTCCCGCACCTGCTGGGCAAGGCCGGAGTCGGCCTCGATCAGCGCAGTGACTGCGTCGTTAACCTGCTTCTCGACCAGGCCGCCCATCGCCAGGAGGTGGCTGCGAACCTCTTCGAGTTCGGCGTTGAACTGCTGGGAGATATGGTGGGTAAGGCTGTCTTTATTGATCATGAGAAATCCTTGGAGCGTCCGGTAAGTGCGATCAGGCGGCGTTCAATCATTGAAACCTAGCCATACCGACCGGTGATGTAATCTTCGGTCTGCTTCTTCGCCGGGTTGGTGAACAGCGTGTCGGTATCACCAAACTCGATCAGCTTGCCCATGTACATGAACGCGGTGTAGTCGGAGACCCGCGCCGCCTGTTGCATGTTGTGGGTAACGATGACGATGGTGTACTTGGACTTCAGCTCGTAGATCAGTTCTTCGACTTTCAGTGTCGAAATCGGGTCGAGTGCCGAGCACGGTTCGTCGAGCAGCAATACTTCTGGCTCTACGGCGATGGTACGGGCAATCACCAGACGCTGCTGCTGACCACCGGACAGACCCAGCGCCGACTCGTGCAGACGGTCTTTGACCTCTTCCCACAGGGCTGCGCCCTTGAGTGCCCACTCCACCGCTTCGTCGAGCACGCGCTTTTTGTTGATACCCTGGATGCGCAGGCCGTAGACCACGTTTTCATAGATGGTCTTAGGGAACGGGTTAGGCTTTTGGAACACCATACCAACCCGGCGGCGCAGCTCGGCAACGTCTTCGCCTTTGCGGTAGATGTTGTTGCCGTAGAGGTTGATCGCGCCGTCAACACGGCAACCGTCAACCAGGTCGTTCATGCGGTTGAAGGTACGCAGCAAGGTCGACTTACCGCAGCCGGACGGGCCGATGAAGGCTGTCACGCGCTGTTTCGGGATGTTCATACTGACGTCGAACAAGGCTTGTTTTTCGCCGTAGTACAGGCTCAGACCCGGCACTTCGATGGCCACGGTTTCATCAGCCAATTGCAGGCTCTGCTTGGTGCGACCCAGGGCCGACATATCGATGCCGTGGGCGTGGGATTCATGCTGCATGGTCAGACTCCATACGCTATCAATTTCGTTTCATCGAACCGCCCGGCACAACACACAGGCGGCACTTGCAAAATGTTGTATCGATCAATGATCCAGCGCTTTGTACTTCTCGCGCAGGTGGTTACGAATCCATACCGCCGACAGGTTGAGCGTGGCGATTACTAGCACCAGCAGCAACGCAGTGGCATAAACCAGCGGCCGCGCAGCCTCGACGTTGGGGCTCTGGAAGCCGACGTCGTAGATGTGGAAGCCCAGGTGCATGATTTTCTGGTCCAGGTGCAGGTACGGGTAGTTGCCGTCCACTGGCAGTGATGGCGCCAGTTTCACTACACCCACCAGCATCAGCGGTGCCACTTCACCTGCGGCACGAGCCACGGCGAGAATCATGCCGGTCATCATCGCCGGGCTGGCCATTGGCAGGACGATCTTCCACAGCGTCTCCGCCTTGGTCGCACCCAGTGCCAACGAACCTTCGCGGACTGTACGCGGGATACGCGCCAAACCTTCTTCAGTGGCCACAATCACCACCGGTACCGCCAGCAACGCCAGGGTCAGCGAGGCCCAGAGCAGGCCCGGAGTGCCAAGGGTCGGCGCAGGTAATGCCTCAGGGAAGAACAGCTGGTCAAGCGAGCCACCCAGTACATAGACAAAGAAGCCCAGACCAAACACACCGTATACGATGGCCGGAACACCGGCGAGGTTGTTCACCGCGATACGAATCAAACGAGTGACCGGCCCCTGACGCGCATACTCACGCAGGTACACCGCCGCCAGCACGCCGAACGGGGTGACGATCACGGCCATGATCAGGGTCATCATCACGGTACCGAAGATGGCCGGGAAGATTCCGCCTTCGGTATTGGCTTCACGCGGGTCGTCGCTGAGGAACTCCCAGACCTTGGCGAAGTACACACCCATCTTGGTGAAAAAGCCCATGCCATTAGGCTGGTAGGCGTGAACCACCTTGCTCAGGTTGATCTCGACCTCACGGCCGTTGCCATCCTTTGCAACCAGGCTGTCACGACCGAAGTCCTGGTGCAGGCTACCAAGACGCTCTTCGATGGCCTTGTAGCGGTTGTTCAGCTCGGCGCGTTCGGCATCCATGTCTGCCTGGGCAGCCGCATCGAGCTTACCGGCAAGTTCCAGCTTACGGGCCTGCAGGCGCAAACGCTCAAGGCCGTAGTTGATGGCGCCGATGTCCTTCTTCTCAAGCTGTTGCAGCTCGCCAGCCAGCTTGTCAGCACGTTTGAGGCGCGCCTGCAGCTCGGTCCACGCAGCCTGGCCCTCAGCGACAACCTTGCCGTTTTCCTTGACGCTGACCAGGTAGCCGTAGAAGTTACCCCACTCACGACGCTCCAGTGCAATCAGGTCGACCGGCTTTTGTTGATCGATCAGCCATTCGCCAACCACCCAAGTGAAGTCGCTGCCATTGAGGTCACGGTTGCCGACCTTGATCAGCTCACGGGTCATGAACTCCGGACCCTCGTCCGGCACCGGCAAGCCGGCACCTTTGAGACGCGCGCGTGGCACTTCTTCCTTCTGCACCACTTCGCCGACGACGATATGATTCGCCTGGCCCGGTACGTTGTAGCTGGCCTGAATCAGGTCAGCCGGCCAGAAGTGGCCCAGACCGCGTACGGCGATCACCGAGAGCAGACCAATGGTCATGATCACAGCGATGGCGACGGCGCCACCGCTGATCCAGACGCCAGGGGCGCCGCTCTTGAACCAGCTTTTGAGGGAATCCTTTTTCACGGATCTCTACCTTTCTATCAAAGCGACGAGTATTTCTTGCGCAGACGCTGGCGAATCAGCTCGGCCAAGGTGTTCATCACGAAGGTGAACATCAGCAGCACCAGCGCGGCGAGGAACAGCACGCGGTAGTGACTGCCACCGACTTCCGACTCCGGCATCTCAACGGCAACGTTGGCGGCCAGGGTGCGCATACCTTCGAACAGGTTCAGCTCCATGACCGGGGTGTTGCCGGTGGCCATCAGTACGATCATGGTTTCGCCAACAGCACGGCCCATACCGATCATCAGTGCCGAGAAAATGCCCGGGCTGGCGGTGAGGATGACCACACGGGTCAGGGTCTGCCATGGCGTTGCACCCAGCGCCAGGGAGCCCAGAGTCAGGCTGCGCGGCACGCTGAACACGGCGTCTTCGGCAATCGAATAAATGTTCGGAATCACCGCGAAACCCATGGCAATACCGACTACCAGGGCATTGCGCTGGTCGTAGGTGATGCCCAAATCGTTGGTAATCCACAGGCGCATGTCGCCGTCGAAGAACCAGGTCTCCAGGAAGGGGCTCATGTACAGCGCGAACCAACCTGTGAAGAGGATCACCGGGATCAGGATCGCCGCTTCCCAGCCATCCGGAACCCGCAGGCGGATCGACTCAGGCAGACGGCTCCAGGTGAAACCGGCAACCAGGATGCCAATCGGCATCAGCAGGAACAGGCTGAACACACCCGGCAAGTGCCCTTCCAGGTACGGCGCCAGGAACAAGCCAGCGAAGAAACCGAGAATTACGGTTGGCATTGCCTCCATCAGCTCAATCACCGGCTTGACCTTGCGGCGCATGCCCGGGGCCATGAAGTAGGCGGTGTAGATGGCTGCGGCAATGGCCAGCGGTGCAGCCAGGATCATGGCGTAGAACGCCGCTTTCAAGGTGCCGAAGGTCAGAGGCGAAAGGCTCAGCTTGGGTTCGAAGTCGGTGTTCGAGGCGGTCGACTGCCAGACATACTTCGGCTCGTCATAGTTCTCGTACCAGACCTTGCTCCACAACGCGCTCCAGGACACTTCCGGGTGCGGGTTCTTCAGGGTCAGGGGCAGAAGCTTGCCGCCTTCTTCGATGATGATGCGGTTAGCACGTGGCGACAGGCTCAGAATGCCAGCGCCTTCGGCGACCGGTTCGACCAGCAAGGTACGATGCGCGGTGCTGTGGAACACGCCAAGCTCGCCGCTGGCATCCAGGGCCACGAAGCCCTTGCGACGCTCTTCGGCATCGATCTGGACGATTGGCGCCTTGCCCATCTGGAACTCGCGGATGCGCTTGAAGCGTTGTTCGCCATCCGGGTCGCGGGCCATGAACCACTGGGCCAAGCCACCTTTGGAGTCGCCAATGATCAGCGAGATACCGCCGACCAACTGGTTGCTGGCAGTCACTTCGGCGTTGCCGTCGTCCAGCAACTTGTAGCGGCCATTGAGGCTCTTGTCACGCAAGCTGAAGACGTCCGCCTGCGCGCGACCATTGATCACATACAGCCACTGCTGACGCGGATCGATGAAGATCGCTTTGACCGGCTCGGTCATCTGCGGCAGGTCAATGCGGCTCTGCTCGCTGGTAACCTCGCCGGTCATCATGTTTTCTTCGCGGCTCAGCGAAATCACCTGCAGGTGCGCGCCAGTGGAACCGGCAACCACCAGGGTTTCACCGTTCACATTGAGGCTGACATGCTCAAGCGCACGGCCCTGCTCGTCGAGTACGAACGGTTCCTGACCATACGGGAAGTCGATGGCCGGGCTGATGGTCTTCTTGTTGTCCGGGTAGGTGATCTTGTAGCTGTGGCTGAACGCCAGTGCCTGACCATTGGACAAGCCCAGCACCACCAGCGGGTTGCCCGGCTGGTCGGTGCCAATAGAAGTTACCTGAGTACCTGCAGGCACCGGCAGGTCAACGCGCTTGAGTTCAGCACCCGTCTTGGTGTCGAAGAACAGCGCCTGCCCCTTGTCGGACACACGCATGCCGACCAAATTCTGCTCTTCCAGAGCAATCATCAGCGGCTTGCCGGCATCCTGGCTCAGCCAGGTCGGCTCCAGCGCTTTCTTGCTGGTCAGCGTGGCACCCTGGAACAGGGGCACGACCACGTAGGCCAGGTAGAAGAAGATCAAGGTAATCGCTGCCAACACGGCAAGCCCGCCCACCAGTACATACCAGCGAGTCAGGCGATCCTTGAGCGCACGCAAGCGACGCTTGCGCTGCAGTTCGGGCGTATTGAAATCAATCCGCACGGGGGGAGAATTTTGGGTCATGGTGGAGTTGGCCAGATCATTCATGCGCACACCCTAGCGGTCCCGTATGACAAAAACATGACAATGCAGTGACGCAAAAAAGCCCGCCGCTCAGAAACGCCTGGCAGCGGACTCGCAATTTGCGGCAGGATCCGGTCATTTCCAGACCCCGCCTAGCTCACACTTAGTTTGCTGCGACGCCTTTAGTGGCGTGGTTCAGGCCCAGGTCAGCCAGGGCTTTTTCGGCCACTTTGGCAGGCAATGGGATGTAACCGTCCTTCACAACAACTTGCTGGCCTGCTTGCGACAGCACCAGTTTGACGAACTCAGCTTCCAGCGGGGCCAGAGGCTTGTTCGGTGCCTTGTTGACGTAGACGTAGAGGAAACGCGACAGCGGGTAGGTACCGTTCAGGGCATTGGCTTCGTTGTCTTCAACGAACGCGCCACCTTCCTTCTTGGCCAGAGGCACGGTTTTAACGCTGGCGGTCTTGTAGCCGATGCCCGAGTAACCGATGCCGTTCAGCGAGCTGCTGATCGACTGCACGACCGAAGCCGAACCTGGTTGCTCGTTGACGTTAGGCTTGAAGTCACCTTTGCACAGGCCTTCTTCCTTGAAGTAGCCATAAGTGCCGGATACCGAGTTACGACCGAACAATTGAACCGGCTTGTTGGCCAGGTCGCCCGTCACACCCAGGTCACCCCAGGTTTTCACGTCGGCCTTGGCACCGCACAGGCGGGTCGAAGAGAAGATCGCGTCGACCTGGGACATGGTCAGGCCTTTGATTGGGTTGTCCTTGTGCACAAATACGGCCAGGGCATCGACGGCAACCGGGATAGCGGTTGGCTTGTAGCCGTACTTCTGCTCGAACGCCTGCAGCTCGACGTCCTTCATTTTGCGGCTCATTGGGCCGAGGTTGGCGGTGCCTTCGGTCAGCGCCGGTGGCGCGGTGGAGGAACCGGCAGCCTGAATCTGGATGTTTACGTTCGGGTATTCCTTCTTGTAGGCCTCAGCCCACAGAGTCATAAGGTTCGCCAGGGTATCGGAACCGACGCTGGAGAGGTTGCCCGACACACCGGTGGTCTTGGTGTAGGTCGGAATAGCAGGGTCAACAGCGGCGACCGCATTGGCGGTGGCAACGCCAGCGGCGACGAAAGTCAGGGCCGCCATCAAACGCTTCAGTTTCATGCCTTACTCCTAGCAGGAATTGGGGTGAGATGGATCGGGCCCAAGTATCTGCAGGCCGCATGACTACTCTATGAATGGAATATGACAATTAGATGAAAGGCCATCATCGAATCTCGAGGATGGCCTTTTCAAAATGTTGCGAGGGTTGCGCTAGAGCGGCGTCAGCGTTTCTTGGCCAGCAGATAGAGGCCAACCAGCAGACCAATGGTGCAAATTCCGGCGACGTAATAGGCCGGTGCCATAGGGCTGAGTTTGAGCAGGGCGGTCACTACCATCGGGGTCAGACCACCGAAGATTGCGTAAGCCAGGTTGTAAGAAAAAGACAGACCGCTAAAACGCACCACGGGTGGGAAGGCCTTGACCATCACGTAGGGCACGGCGCCGACGATGCCGACACACAAGCCCGTCAGGGCATACAGCGGGAACATCCACTCAGGATGGGTTGGCAGGCTGTGGTAGAAGGTCCAGGACGAAATCAGCAGCAACAGGCTGCCGACGATGAACACCCGGCCGGCACCCAAGCGATCTGCGAGTGCTCCCGTGCCAATGCAGCCCAGGCTAAGCAGGACAATCGCCAGGCTGTTGGCCTTGAGCGAATCAGTCGGGCTGACCTGATAGAGGCTCTGCAGCAGTGCCGGGGTCATCAGAATAACCACTACAATGCCGGCCGACAGCAGCCAGGTCAGCAGCATCGAGATGACAATGGCGCCCCGGTGGTCACGCAATACCGCACGCAGCGGTACTTCATCGGCCAGCGCCTTGCGCGCCTGCATTTCAGCAAATACCGGTGTTTCGTGCAGCCAGCGGCGCAGGTACACCGCGAAGAAGCCGAACACCCCGCCGAGCAGGAATGGAATTCGCCATGCGTAGTCAGCGACTTCCTCCGGGGTATAGATACTGTTGATCAGTGTGGCCACCAACGAACCCAAAAGGATCCCGGCGGTAAGCCCGGCAGTCAGAGTGCCGCAGGCATAGCCCGTATTGCGTGCAGGCACATGCTCGGAAACGAACACCCAGGCACCTGGCACCTCCCCTCCAATCGCTGCGCCCTGGATCACCCGCATCAGCAGCAACAGGATTGGTGCCCACATGCCGATCTGCGCGTAGGTTGGCAGCAGGCCCATGATCAGCGTCGGTACGGCCATCATGAAAATGCTCAGGGTGAACATCTTCTTGCGCCCCAACAGGTCGCCGAAGTGGGCCATGACGATGCCACCCAGCGGCCGCGCCAGGTAACCGGCGGCAAAAATCCCAAACGTTTGCATCAACCGTAGCCATTCCGGCATATCGGCAGGGAAAAATAGCTTGCCGACCACCGTGGCGAAGAATACGAAAATAATGAAATCGTAGAACTCCAGCGCACCGCCCAAAGCGGAAAGCGACAGGGTCTTATAGTCACTGCGGGTGAGCGGCCTCGAAGGCTGCGCGATACTGCCGGGCACGGAGGTCATAGGTCTCTCTTATTGGTATCTCTTTATTGATACTGCAGGCCGTCTGAGACGCGTGTTTCAGCCTGGGAAGCCCCGAACGATAGCAAATTGCCGGAAAAAGCACATAGCAGTACATTTTCAATACAAGTATTCATGACGCCATGGTCGTCGTTGCGCTTTCGCCTCTATATACTGCCCGCTTGTAGGAAAAGGTTGGGTCATATGAAGGATGTTGTGCGAAAACGCCGCTAGATATGCTTAGTCGGTTTCGCAGAGTTTCCCTTCGCCGCCTGGCAAAGCGAAAGCAGCGTAGTATGGTTGTGCTGAATCGTTTTTCGAGGCGTCTGTATTAGCGCCAACCAACGAAGCGTCACGGGTCAGAGGCACCCCCGGCATGATTGAACTCGAACAAGAAGATCCTATTCCGCAAGGCGACCTGGCCTTGCAAATCACTGCACTACCGCGTGAAACCAATGGTTTCGGCGACATCTTTGGCGGCTGGCTGGTCGCTCAGATGGACTTGGCCGGCACCGCCATGGCCAGTCGCGTCGCCGGTGGCCGCGTTGCTACCGTGGCGATCGATCGTATGGCTTTCCTGGTCCCTGTCGCCGTTGGCGCCCAGTTGTCCTTCTATACCCAGACCCTGGAAATCGGCCGCAGCTCGATCCAGATGATGGTCGAGGTGTGGAGCGACGACCCGCTGTCCAGCGAATGGCGCAAAGTGACTGAAGCGGTATTTGTGTTCGTTGCCATCGATGGCAGCGGCCGTACCCGTTCGGTTCCTCCTCGTCGCTGAGTCGCCTGCGCGGTAAACTCGAAGGCATGCAAGCGGTCCAAAACCGTACGGCAAACCAACGAGATCAAGCGCATGTCCACACCCAAGGTCGAATCCGAACAGCACGGCGAGCTCAATTGCTGGCGCATCACCACTGACAGTGCCGAACTGCTGGTCGCCCAGCAGGGCGCGCAGGTGTTGAGCTACCAGCGACTCGGCGAGCCGCCGTTGCTGTGGTTAAGCGAACAGGCCATCTTCAAGCAGGGCAAATCCGTGCGTGCCGGGGTACCGGTGTGCTGGCCCTGGTTTGGCCAACTGAGTCGCAATCCGCAGGCGGTGCAGGCCATGTATCAAGGCGCTGAGCCACCTGCTCATGGCCTGGTCCGCGGTCGCGACTGGCAATTGTTGGGGATTGCTGAAACAGGCGATACGGTGCGGGTTGATTTCAATCTACCCGACACCCAAGGCGACCTCCCAGGCTGGCCACACAATGTCGAGCTGAAACTGAGCATCGTATTGGGCGAGCAGCTGACAATCGCCCTCACCAGCTACAACCTCGACAACGTGCCCGTGACCATCAGCCAGGCGCTGCACAGCTACTTTGCAGTCAGCGATGTGCGTGAGGTGAACGTCGAAGGTGTCGATGGCTTGCACTATATCGAAACCCTGGCCGACTGGGAGTCACGCGCCCAGCAAGGCGACTTGGGTTTTGCTGGTGAAACCGACCGCATTTACCTGCAGGCGCCTAAGAAGCTAAGCATTGTCGATCCAGCCTGGAATCGGCGCATCCATCTGAGCAGTAGCGGTTCGCGCTCTGCAGTCATTTGGAACCCCTGGACGGATCGCGCGGCGCAACTGACTGACATGGCCAACGATGGCTGGCAGCGCATGCTGTGTATCGAGACAGCCAATGTGTGGGACGACGTGGTCACTTTGGCGCCGGGGGCTACCCATACACTGAGTCTGACCCTCGGTAGCGAACCGCTCTAGCCCGCACTCAGCGGGCTCCTACACAATCTGGCACGCTTTCAAAGATCAGCGTCTTCCACAACCCGTACCTTGTCAGCATCCATTGCGTAGGCGGCATCTGCCAGGTCATTGCTGACCTTCTCCACCTTCAATGTGCCGTTGACCCACAACGGTGTATAGATATCCTCAAGCTTCAGGCCCTTGGGGTATCGCACCAGCACCAGCTGGTTTGGCGGCGGCGGTGGGACGTGAATGCAGGCGCCCGGATAGGGCACGAGAAAGAACAACGTGCTGTTGCCCTTGGCATCACTTTCCAATGGCACCGGATAACCACCCAGACGGATGTGCTTGCCATTCATGGCAGGCACGGTCTTGCTCGAATACATCACCGCCGGCAAGCCCTTGGCCTGCTTCATGCCACCTTTCTCGGTGAAGGTGCCCATGGCTTCCGGGGAGTTGTGATCGATTTCGGGCATCAGCTCCAACGCTTTCTGGTCCGACTTGGGCATGAGCTCCAGCCAGTCGGTTTCAGCCAGCTCGGCGCGGGCAAGGCTACTGATGAGCAGCAAAGAAAGCAGTAGTACACGGCGCATGAGAATGCTCGGCAACAGGAATTGCCGAGCATTCTAGCCTGTCATCAGTTCTTTTTGACCATGGCGTAGATCACCAGAAGAACGACCGCACCCACCAGCGCACCCAGGAAGCCTGCACCCTCTCCGGCCTGGTAGATGCCCAGCGCCTGGCCGCCATAGGTCGCCGCGAGCGAACCGGCAATGCCGAGGAGAATGGTCATGATCCAGCCCATGCTGTCGTCGCCAGGCTTTAGAAAGCGCGCTAGCAGACCGACAATCAGGCCGATGAAGATAGTTCCGATGATACCCATGGCAATCCCTCTGAATGAAATAGCGCACGCCAAAGCCTAGTCAGCGCTTTGGCATCCTGCCATCAGAGGGATCGCGAAGAAGGAAGGTTCCCTCTTCAGCCTTGGATCAGGGCTTCGACCTGCTGGATTTTCTGTTCCAGAGTCTCCATGTCGGCACAACGCAGGGTGGCGTGACCGACCTTGCGCCCGACCTTAAAGGCCTTGCCGTAGTGATGCAGGTGGCATTCATCGATGGCAATCACTTTGTCCACCGCTGGCACTTCACCGATGAAATTGAGCATCGCGCTCTCACCGACCTTGGCGGTCGAACCCAGCGGCAGGCCGGCAACGGCGCGCAGGTGGTTTTCGAACTGGCTACACTCGGCGCCTTCGATGGTCCAGTGCCCGGAGTTGTGCACACGCGGGGCGATTTCGTTGGCTTTAAGGCCACCGTCGACCTCGAAGAACTCGAACGCCAGCACGCCGACATAGTCGAGCTGCTTGAGCACGCGGCCGGCGTAGTCTTCGGCCAAGCCCTGGAGCAGATGATCTTCACTGGCAACCGACAAGCGCAAAATGCCGTTCTCGTGGGTGTTGTGCACCAACGGATAGAAACGAGTTTCGCCATCACGGGCACGCACAGCGATCAGCGACACTTCACCGGTGAACGGTACAAAGCCTTCCAGCAGGCAAGGAACGCTACCCAGTTCAGCGAAAGTGCCGACAACATCCTCGGCAGTTCGCAGTACTTTCTGGCCTTTTCCGTCATAACCCAGGGTGCGGGTTTTAAGCACAGCCGGCAGGCCAATGCTCGCCACCGCGGCGTCCAGGTCGGCTTGCGACTGGATGTCGGCGAATGACGGAGTAGGAATGCCCAGATCCTTGAACATGCTCTTTTCGAACCAGCGATCGCGGGCGATGCGCAGCGACTCGGCACTTGGATAGACCGGGACGAATTGCGACAGGAAGGCCACGGTTTCAGCCGGGACACTTTCGAACTCGAAGGTGACCAAGTCGACTTCGTCGGCCAATTGGCGCAGATGGTCCTGGTCGCCGTAATCGGCACGCAGGTGCTCGCCCAGCGGCGCGGCGCAGGCGTCCGGCGCAGGGTCGAGGAAGGCGAAGTTCATGCCCAGCGGGGTACCTGCCAGGGCCAACATGCGACCCAGCTGGCCGCCACCGATTACACCGATTTTCATGCGATTGACCTCAAGCCTGGCGCGGATCTGGATTGTCCAGAACGTTGTCTGTCTGCTCAGCGCGGAACTGTTTGAGTACCGCGTGGAACTGCGGATGCTTGGCGCCAAGGATGCTCGCCGAAAGTAGCGCGGCGTTGATTGCACCGGCCTTGCCAATAGCCAGGGTGGCCACCGGAATACCCGCTGGCATCTGCACGATCGACAGCAGCGAGTCGACGCCCGAAAGCATCGACGACTGTACCGGAACGCCCAAGACAGGCAGGTGGGTCTTGGCGGCGCACATGCCTGGCAGGTGGGCAGCGCCACCGGCACCAGCGATGATCACCTCGATGCCACGGCCTTCGGCCTCTTCGGCATACTGGAACAGCAGGTCCGGGGTGCGGTGGGCAGAAACCACCTTGACCTCGTAGGGAATGCCGAGTTTTTCCAGCATATCGGCGGTGTGGCTAAGGGTGGACCAATCGGACTTGGAGCCCATGATCACGCCAACCAGTGCACTCATCGTCGAGCCTCTTCTCTTGGGCGCCCGCAGGCGCGTCAAAAAACAACAAGCCACGCGGGACAACCGGCGTGGCTTGTTATACGAATTAGGGCCGGCTGAAACCGACCGAAGGCCGCGCAGTATATCGTAACCAGGTGCGTTTAAGGCACCCCGGCGACCAACTGTGGGGCCTTATTTTTCGGGGCTTTGGCTGACTTTCAAGTCAAGCTGCTGTTGAAGGCCCACCCTCCAGCTTGCGCCAGAGCAGGCGCACGTTCGCCTTGCGCACCAGCGCGCAGCGATACAGGCGAATTTCCAGCGGCACGTGCCACTGGCTGCCGCCGCAGATCACCAACTCACCACGCTCAAGTTCGGCGCGCGCCGAAAGCCGCGGTACCCAGGCAATACCCAGGCCTTCCAGGGCCATGCTTTTGAGGCTGTCGGCCATCGCCGTTTCATACACTGTAGTGAACCGCAGGGCGCGCTGACGCAGCAGCAGATTGACCGAGCGCCCAAGGAACGCACCAGCGCTATACGCCAGTAACGGCACACTACCCTCGCCTTCGAGGTCGAACAGTGGCTTGCCGTCGGCGTCGGCGGCACACACCGGCAGCATTTCAGTGTTGCCCATGTGCAGCGAAGGGAAGATCTCCGCGTCCATCTGCAAGGCAGCGTCGGGGTCATAGAACGCCAGCATCAGGTCGCAGCCGCCTTCACGCAAAGCATGCACCGCGTCGCCAACGTTGGTCGCCACCAGGCGAGTGGCAATGTTCAGGCCATCGTTACGCAACTGGGCGATCCAGCGCGGAAAGAAGCCCAAGGCCAGCGAGTGCGCTGCGGCAACCTGAATCACCTCACCCTGCCCGCCTTCCAGGTGATGCAAATGGCGCAGCACTTCGCCCAGCTGATCGACCACAGTCCGCGCCGTCACCAGAAATAACTGACCCGCTGCGGTCAGCTCGATCGGCGTGCGTGAGCGGTTAACCAAGGTCAGCCCCAGCGCCGCCTCGAGGCTGCGAATGCGCCGGCTGAAGGCCGGCTGGGTCACGAAGCGGCGCTCAGCCGCTTGGGAAAAGCTGCGGGTCGCCGCCAGGGCACTGAAGTCTTCCAGCCATTTGCTTTCGAGGTTCATCTGTCTCTCCAGGCGCGCACCAAAATGGCACACGCTCGAATGTCGGTTGGCGTCACATCAACCATTATGCCGTTTGTGCATAGGTTAGCGTGCAACAGCATTGGCCGCAAAATCGGCGCAGGCCTAGGATTAGCGCCATTCCGGCATGTGCCGGGCCTAACTCGAGATGATATTTATCATGTCCGCTGCTGCATCGTTCCGCGTCGAAAAAGACCTGCTTGGCACCCTTGAAGTCCCAGCTGATGCCTACTACGGCATCCAGACCCTGCGCGCTGCCAACAACTTCCACCTCTCCGGTGTGCCGCTGTCGCATTACCCTAAATTGGTTGTGGCCCTGGCCATGGTCAAACAGGCTGCTGCCGACGCCAACCGTGAGCTGGGTCACCTGAGCGATGCCAAGCACGCCGCCATCAGCGAGGCTTGCGCCCGTCTGATTCGCGGTGACTACCACGAGCAGTTCGTGGTCGACATGATTCAAGGCGGTGCTGGTACTTCTACCAACATGAACGCCAACGAAGTGATCGCCAACATCGCGCTGGAGGCCATGGGCCACCAGAAAGGCGAGTACAAGTACCTGCACCCGAACAACGACGTAAACATGGCGCAGTCGACCAACGACGCCTACCCAACGGCGATCCGCCTGGGTCTGCTGCTCGGTCACGACGCCCTGCTGGCCAGCCTCGACAGCCTGATTCAGGCCTTCGCTGCCAAAGGCAAGGAATTCGACCACGTACTGAAGATGGGCCGTACCCAGCTGCAGGATGCCGTGCCGATGACCCTGGGCCAGGAATTCCGCGCCTTCGCCACCACCATGACCGAAGACCTGCAGCGCTTGCGCTCGCTGGCTCCGGAACTGCTGACCGAAATCAACTTGGGTGGTACCGCCATCGGCACCGGCATCAACGCCGACCCTGGCTACCAGGCCCTGGCCGTACAGCGTCTGGCGACCATCAGCGGCCAGCCGCTGGTACCAGCTGCCGACCTGATTGAAGCCACCTCGGACATGGGCGCTTTCGTCCTGTTCTCGGGCATGCTCAAGCGTACTGCGGTCAAACTGTCGAAGATCTGTAATGACCTGCGCCTGCTGTCCAGCGGCCCACGTACCGGCATCAACGAGATCAACCTGCCAGCGCGTCAGCCAGGCAGCTCGATCATGCCAGGCAAGGTCAACCCGGTCATTCCGGAAGCAGTCAACCAAGTGGCCTTCGCCATCATGGGTAACGACCTGGCCCTGACCGTCGCTGCCGAAGGCGGTCAACTGCAACTGAACGTGATGGAGCCGCTGATCGCTTACAAGATCTTCGACTCGATCCGCCTGCTGCAGCGCGCCATGGACATGCTGCGCGAGCACTGCATCGTCGGCATCACCGCCAACGAACAGCGCTGCCGTGAACTGGTCGAACACTCGATCGGCCTGGTCACCGCCCTGAACCCTTACATCGGCTACGAAAACGCCACCCGTATCGCCGCCATCGCCCTGGAAAGTGGCCGTGGTGTGCTGGAACTGGTTCGCGAGGAAGGCCTGCTGGACGAAGAGATGCTCAACGACATCCTGCGTCCGGAAAACATGATTGCTCCGCGTCTGGTTCCGCTCAAAGCGTAACCGATGCTGTAAAACGCTCACCAGGTCGAGGGACTAGACACCTCTCACCTTTTGAGGGCCCAGGGATCACTCCCCGGGCCCTTTTTTTTTGCGCCATCAGCGGCAGCACTTGCTGTAGCCGCTGCCGAGGTACGAGGCTGCGATCGACTGCAGAGCAGTCGCAACTCGGGCACCTCGTTGGACCTGGCGAATCGCGGTGACCTGGTCTTGCGGCCGTTTCACGCCCGATCGCAGCCTCACGGCAGCGGCTACAAGAGGCCAGTTCAGACAGTTGCTCCCCCGGCCCCACAAAAAGCAGCGACAAATCGCGAGACTGTAGGTGTTTTCTGTAGGACCGTTCTGAATCATACTTTCGGCGCCGTTGCTCTGTTGTACCAGGCCCTTCATGGGCCTAGGCTGCTGCCGTCGTTGGAAAATCCAACGATCGGATTTAGCAGTCCGGAACATTCATATGAGGTCGACGGCACACCGCTGAAATGGCGGTTGTACGTGGGGCGCCTTCGGGTGCGCCGGGTTCCTCTGTGACCGGTCTGCTAACCCGCGTACAGCTGCCACCCTTCGTTTAGCAGCGAAGTCTGGTTGCTTCACTTTTACATAGAGGCTAACCATGAAAAAGATCGTCCCCGATCCACCCATTCTCGACCTTTCTCACGCAACCACCGCCAACACTCCGTTCGGCACCAACCTCATGTTCAACGTCCGCGAAGGCATACCCGCCGAAGAAGCTTTGCTTCACGCTTGCCAACTGCTGCGTTGTGCCGAAGCCACGGTGAGCGATGCGCTTGATCATCTCACGCACAACGACCGCTCCCTCGTCTCGGGTGCCGGCCAGCATATCGAGGCGGCGCATGCGCTGATCGATGCAGTGCTTGATGGCGTTGGTGTGCAACGGATCTTCACTCCCCATTAACCGTACCGCTGTTTCTGTGGGAGCTGGCCTTGCCTGCGATGCAAACACCGCGCAATAGCTGACACCGCAACGCTGACAGCCTCACCACTGATGACGTAGTGTGGCTAGCCAAACCTTGGCCGACCCACGGAGACAGCACATGGCAACCGCACACCCCGCTCGCAACATTATGGTGTTGTACACCGGTGGCACCATCGGCATGCAAGCCAGCGCCAATGGCCTGACACCGGCTTCAGGCTTCGAGCAGCGGATGCGCGAGCAACTGACCGGGCTGGCTGCACTACCACAGTGGCAATTTCGTGAAATGCAGCCGCTGATCGACAGCGCCAATATGACGCCCCAGTACTGGCAGCGCCTGCACCAGGCAATCCTCGACGCCGTCGATGTCCAAGGCTGCGATGCGGTATTGGTCCTGCACGGCACCGACACCCTGGCCTACAGTGCCGCCGCCATGAGCTTCCAGCTCCTTGGCTTGCAGGCACCTGTGCTGTTCACAGGCTCCATGCTGCCAGCCGGTGTTACCGACAGTGATGCCTGGGAGAACCTTGCCGGCGCCTTGCAGGCATTGGCCCAAGGCCTGGCGCCTGGCGTGCAGCTGTATTTTCACGGCGAACTGCTCGAACCCAATCGCACCGCCAAGGTGCGCAGCTTCGGTCGGCACCCTTTCGTCACGCTCAAGCGCTTCGGTGGTGCACCCCGGGTGAAGGTGCTGCCAAAAGAGCTCGACTATCGACAGGTAAGACAGCCCGCGACAGTCGCGGTACTGCCATTGGTACCAGGCTTCGGCGCCGCACTCTTGCGAGCCGCGCTCGACAGCGGTGCCCAAGGTTTGATCCTGGAATGTTTTGGCAACGGTACCGGCCCCGCGGATAACGCAGACTTTCTCAACGCCCTGGCCCAGGCGCAAGCAAAGGGCATCGTGGTGGTAGCGATCACCCAATGCCACGAAGGTGGGGTCGAGCTGGATGTCTACGAAGCTGGCAGTCGCCTACGGCAGGTCGGCGTGTTGTCGGGTGGCGGCATGACCCGCGAAGCAGCGTTCGGCAAATTGCAGCTACTGCTCGGGGCAGGCTTGCCAACCGAAGAAGTGCGCCACCTGATTGAACTGGACCTCTGTGGAGAGCTGCGCTGATCGCGGCAAGGCACACATATTGCTCGCTTTCAGGCAGCCCTTTAGCAGGAAGCCCTCCATGCTCCACTCGCACCTCACTACCCTCAACGCCGTGTCTCTGGTTCTGCAAGCCTTTCAGGACGATGAGGTAGACGCTGCAGCGCTGCTCGAAGGGAGTGGTATAAGCCCGGCGGACCTGGGCCGCGCCGACTCGCGCATCACCACACGCCAGGAGTTGCTGGTGTGTGCCAATGCCGTGGCGCGCCGCCGTGATGTGGGCTTGGCGCTGGGCAAACGCATGCATGTTTCCTGCTACGGCATGCTCGGTTACGCCCTGCTTTCCAGTGCCACCTTAGGTGACGCTTTGCGCCTGGCGATGCAATACCCAGCACTCTTGGGAACACTTTTTCAGTTGCGCCTGATCGAAGATGGCGAGCGCATATGGTTCAGCGCCAGCAATTATCGCGAGGCCCCTCACCTGGCAGCATTCAATGCCGAGTTTTGCCTGACCTCGCTGAAAGTCATCTGCGATGACTTGCTCGGCCAATCGCTACCGCTGCTGGCGTCACGTTTTGTCCATACAGCCCCGGATTACCAGGCACTGTATGCGGACACCTTTAACTGCCCTTTGCACTTCGAGGCCAGCGACAACGCCTTTGCCTTCGAACGCCGCTGGCTAGACGCACCGCTACCCTTGGCCGATCAAATCACCCATAGAGCCATGAGTGAACGCTGCCGTCGGCAGAACCTGGAGTTCACCGGGCGCCAGGCGTGGCTGGGGCGAATCCGGCAGCTGCTGCTTGAGCAACTGCACGCTGCACCTGGCCTGGAAGGCCTGGCAAAGCAGATGAACTGCTCTTCACGCACCCTGCGTCGCCACCTGCAGGAATTGGGCAGCAGCTACCAGCAACTGCTCGATGAGCTGCGCTTCGAGCGGGCCAAGCAATTACTGGCCGAGGACCAGTTGCCGATCTATCAAATTGCCGAAGCATTAGGCTTTAGTGAAACCGCCAGCTTCCGCCACGCCTTTCTGCGCTGGAGCGGTGTCGCCCCAAGCCATTTCCGCGCCTGAGGGCGAAATCCGGACAGCCAAGCTGGCCACATCGATCCCCTTTTGGCCGTTTACGTCGTTCTGAACCGGAGCCGGTCCATCAACAATGGACCCCACGCCAGTGAACTCCCAGAGAACAACAAAATGCTGACCATTTATTCTGATGACCATCGCCTGCACCACGGCCGCTGTGAACTGATCGACGGGCAATTGATGCCATGCTTTGAAATGCCGTCGCGTGCCGACCATGTGCTGGAGCGGGTCAAAAGCCGGGAACTGGGGCCTGTGCAAGGTCCCGCAGATTTTGGCCGTGCGCCATTGCTACGGGTGCACAGCGCCGACTACCTGAATTTCTTTGAAGGTGCCTGGCAGCGCTGGGCCAGCCTTGGTCATGACGGCGACTTGCTGCCCTTCACCTGGCCAGCACGTACCTTGCGTAGCGTCAAACCAACTGGCCTGCATGGCGAACTGGGCTATTACAGCTTCGACGCCGGAGCGCCGATTACCGCAGGTACCTGGCAGGCAGCCTACAGCGCAGCGCAAGTAGCACTGACCGCCCAGGCCGCCGTGCAAGCAGGCGCCCATAGCGCCTTTGCCCTGTGCCGCCCACCAGGACACCATGCCGCCAGCGATGTTATGGGTGGTTACTGCTACCTGAACAACGCCGCAATTGCCGCCCAGGCTTTCCTCGACCAAGGGCACAGCAAAGTAGCCATCCTTGACGTCGATTATCACCACGGCAACGGCACCCAGGAAATCTTCTACCAGCGCAGCGACGTACTGTTCGCGTCCATCCATGGCGACCCGCAGGCCGAATTCCCGTTCTTCCTCGGCTATGCCGACGAACTAGGCGAAGGAGAAGGTCTGGGATACAACATCAACTATCCATTACCGGCCGGCAGTGACTGGCCAACCTGGAGCAACGCCCTGGAGCAAGCCTGCCAGCGCATCGCCGCCTATGCACCAGATGTGGTGGTGGTATCGCTTGGCGTTGATACCTTCAAGGACGACCCGATCTCCCAGTTCAAGCTGGACAGCCCCGACTACCTGCAGATGGGCGAACGCATTGCGCGTCTGGGCAAACCAACCCTGTTTGTCATGGAAGGCGGTTACGCCGTCGAGGAAATCGGGATCAATGCGGTGAATGTACTGGAAGGTTTCGAACGCGTCCGAGCATAAGCCACTTCAACCCCAGGCACGCCGCAAGCGTGCCAGGGCCTCGGCAATCTGCGCTTCGCCCACTGCGGCGAAGCCCAGCACCAATCCCGCACGGTTATCCACAGGGGTGGTCGAGTCTGGTAACCAGTAGTCGCTTAACGCATTGAGCTCGACGCCAACGGCTTCAGCTCGAGCGATCAGTTCCTGCTCACGCTCATAACTGTCGACGTCAACCTTCATATGCAGCCCCGCCGCCACTTCAGGCATCGGTCCGAGGCCTGAGATATCCACAGGCCAGCCTGCCTGCAACGTGTTGCGCCGATTCAACGAAGCGCGACGTACACGACGAATGTGTCGCTGAAAATGACCTTGGGCCATAAATTGCGCCATTACCGCTTGGGTGCCTACTTCTGAATGCCTGACCGCCAATGCTCGACAACGAGAGAAGGCCTGTACCAACTGTTGCGGCAGCACCAGATAGCCCAGACGCAACGCAGGAAAGGCGATCTTGCCGAAGGTGCCGATGTACAGCACCCTCCCACTGCGATCCAGGGCCGCCAACGGCGCCAGCGGCGCTCCGCTGTAGCGGTATTCACCGTCGTAGTCGTCCTCGATGATCCAGCCATCCTTGCGCTGTGCCCAATCCAGCAACGCCAGACGCCGCGCCAGGCTCATGGTGACTCCAGTGGGGTACTGGTGCGCAGGGGTTACGTAACTCAAGCGACAATCCGCCACGTCATGCAATGCAGCGCAGTCCAGGCCCTCATTGTCGACTGCAATACCTCGCACTTGTGCGCCGGTCAGGGCGAAGGCATTACCGGCCGCGCGATAGCCGGGGTTTTCCACAGCCACCACATCACCCGGCTCCAGCAGCAACTGTGCACAAAGGCTAATTGCCTGCTGTGCGCCACTGGTGATCACAATTTGTTCAGCGGTGCAGGAAAGCCCGCGTGATCGACGCAAATAGGCAGCAATCAGCTCGCGAAGTTGCGGTTCACCTGCAGGGTCTCCATAACCCAGCACCGCGGCATCCGGGTTGCGCCAAAATCCTGCCTGCAGCTTGGCCCAGACGTCGAAAGGGAACAGATCAAGCGCTGGTAAACCGACACGAAAAGCCCGCGGCGGACCGCTTTTTGGCGCAGGCAAGTGGTGCTTTTCCAGGCGCTCCAAGGGACCACTGTGGATAACTTTACTGGATAAAATCTCAGTTGTTTCAACCGATTTTGTGGATAACCCTGTGGAAAAACCCAGGGATAACCCTGTGGATACTTTTGTGGATAGTTTCGGCAGTTGACTTACATAAGTCCCGTCCCCCACCCGACTCTCGATAAAACCTTCGGCATACAGCTGGTCATAGGCACGCACCACGCTGTTGCGTGACAGGGCCAATGCAGCGGCCATGTCACGTGTGGCCGGCAATCGTGTGCCGCTGCTCAAGCGGCCATCCAATACCCGTATGCGCAATGCCTGGTAGAGCTGGCGGCTCAAACCCTGGCGACGATCAAGAACAATACCGGTGGGGTCGAATGGCAGGGTGAAAGGACGCACGCTCATGACAATGGACCTATCAAATTAGCTGGAAATGGCTCTTACCATAGACCAATAGCCTGCCTAGGATTGAGCCATTCGCCAAGGACAATCCTCATGTTCACACCTTCGAGCTACAAGGAAACCAATCTTTCCCAGCTGCAGCAGCAGATTGAACAAACCCGCCTGGCCGTGCTGGTCACCCACGGCGAACAGGGTTTGCAAGCCAGTCACCTGCCGCTGCTGCTGGATCGTAGCCAAGGCAGCAATGGCACGCTCTATGGACACTTTGCCCATGCCAACCGCCAATGGCAGGAATTGGCCAACGGCGCCGAGGCCCTGGTGGTATTTGCCGGACCCGACGCTTATGTCAGCGCTGGCTATTATCCAAGCAAGGTTGAGGACCCGCGCACCGTACCCACCTGGAACTACCTGGCCGTACACGCCTGGGGCAAAGCCGAGGTGTTTCACGATGCCGAGCGCCTGTTGGATATCGTCAGGCGTCTGAGCGACCACCATGAACAGCGCCAGGCCAAACCCTGGTCGGTGGAGGAAGCGCCTGCCGACTACATGGCCGGGATGCTCAGGGCCATCGTCGGCTTTGCCCTTCCCATTGAGCGTCTGCAAGGCACACGCAAACTCAGCCAGAACCGTTCGGCCATCGACATTGAAGGCGTACGCACGAGCCTGGCCAACAGCACCGATCCACTGGACAACCAACTGGCCGCGTTGATGCGCCAACCTTGAAGGAATCGCCCATGTCTACCGTTACCATCCGCCGAGTCACCGCCGACGACCATAGCGCCTGGCTGCCACTGTGGCAGGCCTATCAACGCTTTTACGAAACCCGAATTGCCGATGAAGTAAGCGCCGTGGCCTGGCAGCGTATGCTTGATGCCAACGAGCCGACCAACGCTGCCCTGGCCTGGGTCGACGGCAAGGCGGTGGGCATGGTCCATTGGATCTATCATCGTTCGAACTGGAGCATCGAAAACTCCTGCTACCTCCAAGACCTTTACGTGCAGAGCGAACAACGTGGTCTGGGAGTTGGCCGCCAACTGATCGAGTATGTTTACGACACCGCTCGCGAAGCAGGCTGCGCCAAGGTTCATTGGCTGACGCATGAAACCAATGCCACCGCGATCAGTCTCTACGAACAGGTCGCCGAACGGCCTGGCTTCATTCAGTTTCGCAAACCGCTGTAAGCCCAGGAGCCACCTTATGAGCGCATCGTTAAACTGGCATCCGGCCAAACGCCCCCAGCCTACAGCCTTAGTCGGACGTTTCGTTCGTTTGGAGAAACTCGATCCTCGACGAGACCGGGAAGACCTCTGGCAGGTGTTCCAAGGCCCTGAAGCCGACCCAAAACTCTGGGATTACCTGGCTTACGGCCCGTTTGCTGAGCGCGAAGACTTCGATCACTGGCTCGACAGCAATGCAGCCAGCAGCGACCCGTTGTTCTACAGCGTCATTGACCTGGCCAACGGCCAGACCCAAGGCATCCTCAGTCTGATGTCGATCGTTCCCGAGCAAGGCCGTATCGAGATCGGCCACATCGCCTTCGGTGCCGCTATGCAGCGTACGCCCAAGGGCACTGAAGCTGTGTACTTGCTCGGCAAGCGGGCATTCGAATTGGGTAACCGCCGCCTGGAGTGGAAGTGCAATAACGACAATGCCCGCTCGAAACGGGCTGCATTGCGGTTTGGCTTCACCTTCGAAGGGGTATTGCGCAAACACATGGTGATCAAGGACCGCAACCGCGACACGGCATGGTTCTCGATAACAGATGATGAGTGGCCGACGATTGCAGCGGGGTTTGAGCGCTGGCTAAGTGCTGATAATCAACGACCAGGGGGGCAACGCAGTACGCTGGAGGCTTGCCGCACTTCAGCCTGAAGTTCAGCTGACCTGGCGATCAAAGCGCTTCATCCACAAGCTCGGCTTGGCTGCCTCTTCCAGGGCTAGTTCTGCAGTCGCGACGGTGTCGATACCCAGCGCTTGCAGTGCTTTGTAGTACGAGTTCGCAGGGGCTCAGAAAACCGTTTGCTGGCTGCGCGAAGTTCAGGGACATGACGTCCTGCCACCGACCGTCTGCATATGCATTAAAATGCACATACTTTTGAAGATTTTCCCTATTTCTGCATTTAAATGCATGTACATGGGCAAAAAAAGGGGAGCAAATGCTCCCCAGAGGTTAACCGCTTGTAGATGAGGGCCTGAAAATCAGCCCTCGATCTCTATCAGGATTTCACCCGGGTTGACCCGGTCGCCCTTGGCCACATGGATGGCAGTGACCTTGCCGGCGATCGCCGCCTGTACTTCGGTCTCCATCTTCATCGCCTCGGTGATCAGCACTGGCTGACCGGCCTTGACCATGTCACCTTCCTTGACCAGTACATCAACGATGTTGCCCGGCATGGTGGTGCTGACGTGGCCCGGTGCACTGGCTTGCTTGCGCTTGCTGCTGCCACCGCCGACGAATTCGTTGAGCGGCTCGAACACCACTTCTTCCGGCATGCCGTCGATGGACAGGTAGAAGTGGCGCTTGCCTTCGGCCTTGACGCCAACACCGGTGATGTCGACGCGATAGGTTTCGCCGTGAACGTCGATCACGAACTCGGTCGGTACGCCTTCGCCACTGGCCGAAGCCACGGCGCCCGCTTCCGGAATTGGCAGCAGTACTTCAGGGGTCAGGGTGCCGGCTTCGCGCTCCTCGAGGAACTTGCGCCCGATGTCCGGGAACATGGCGAAGGTCAGCACGTCTTCTTCCGATTTAGCCAGGTTGCCGATGTCAGCACGCAACTTGGTCATTTCCGGCTTGAGCAGGTCCGCCGGACGCACATCGATCACCTCTTCGCTGCCGATGGCCTGGCGACGCAGTTGTTCATCGACCACACCCGGGGCTTTGCCGTAACCGCCCTGCAGGTACAGCTTCACCTCGTTGGTGATGGTCTTGTAGCGCTCGCCAGCCAGTACGTTGAAGAACGCCTGGGTACCGACGATCTGCGAAGTCGGGGTCACCAGCGGCGGGAAACCGAGGTCTTCACGGACCCGCGGGATCTCGGCCAGCACTTCGTTCATGCGATTGAGTGCGCCCTGCTCCTTGAGCTGGTTGGCCAGGTTGGAAATCATCCCGCCAGGGACCTGGTTTACTTGCACGCGGGTGTCGACCGCGGTGAACTCGCTTTCGAACTGGTGATACTTTTTGCGTACGGCGTAGAAGTACAGGCCGATTTCCTGCAGCAATTCCAGATCCAGGCCAGTGTCAAACTCACTGCCCTTGAGCGCCGCAACCATCGATTCGGTACCAGGATGGCTGGTGCCCCAGGCGAAGCTGGAGATGGCGGTGTCGATATGATCGGCGCCATTCTCGATGGCCTTCATCTGGCACATGGCAGCCAGGCCAGCGGTATCGTGCGAGTGAATGAACACTGGCAGCGACTGTTCAGCCTTAAGTGCCTTGACCAGTTCGCCGGTGGCGTAAGGAGTCAGCAGACCAGCCATGTCTTTGATTGCCACCGAGTCGCAACCCATGGCTTCCATCTGTTTGGCTTGAGCCACGAAAGCGTCGATGGTGTGCACTGGGCTGGTGGTGTAAGCAATAGTGCCCTGAGCGTGCTTGCCAGCAGCCTTAACAGCTTCAATGGCAACGCGCAGGTTACGCACGTCGTTCATGGCGTCGAAGATACGGAACACGTCGATACCGTTGACGGCGGCCTTGGCCACGAAAGCCTTGACCACGTCATCGCTGTAGTGGCGATAGCCGAGCAGGTTTTGCCCGCGCAGAAGCATTTGCAGACGCGTGTTAGGCAGGGCTGCGCGCAGTTTACGCAGGCGCTCCCACGGGTCTTCCTTGAGGAAGCGCACGCAAGCGTCGAAGGTCGCACCGCCCCAGACTTCCAGCGACCAGTAGCCGACTTTGTCGAGCTTGTCACAAATAGGCAGCATGTCTTCGGTGCGCATGCGGGTGGCCAGCAGGGACTGGTGGGCGTCGCGCAGGATTGTGTCGGTAACAAAGATTTTCTTGGACATTATGGAATTCCTCACAGGCCTGCGTGGGCGGCAATGGCGGCAGCGATGGCCAGGGCCAGCTCTTCGGGTTTGCGCTTGATCGAGTAGTTGGTCAGTTCCGGATGGCTTTCAACGAAGCTGGTATTGAACTGACCGCTGCGGAACTCTGGGTTGCGCAGGATTTCCTGGTAATAAGCGGCCGTGGTTTTCACCCCTTGCACGCGCATGTCGTCCAGGGCCCGCAGGCCGCGGTCCATGGCTTCTTCCCAGGTCAGCGCCCAGACCACCAGTTTCAGGCACATGGAGTCATAGAACGGCGGAATGGTGTAGCCGGTGTAGATCGCTGTGTCGGTACGTACGCCGGGGCCACCGGGTGCGTAGTAACGGGTGATCTTGCCGAAGCTGGGCAAAAAGTTGTTCTTTGGATCTTCAGCGTTGATCCGAAACTGCAGGGCAAAGCCGCGGTGCTGGATGTCTTCTTGCTTGACCGACAGCGGCAGGCCCGAAGCAATGCGGATCTGCTCACGAACAATGTCGATACCGGTGATTTCCTCGGTGATGGTGTGCTCCACCTGCACCCGGGTGTTCATCTCCATGAAGTACACCTCGCCATCGGCGAGCAGGAACTCCACGGTACCGGCGTTCTCGTAACCCACGGCCTTGGCTGCGCGCACCGACAAATCACCGATATAGGCGCGCTGTTCAGGGGTCAGCTGCGGGCTTGGGGCAATTTCGATCAGCTTCTGGTTGCGGCGCTGGATCGAGCAGTCACGCTCGAACAGGTGCACAACGTTACCAAAGCTGTCACCGAGGATCTGCGCCTCGATATGTTTCGGGTTGACGATACATTTTTCCAGGAACACTTCCGCCGAACCGAAGGCCTTGGTCGCTTCGGAAATCACCCGCGGGAATGCCTGCTCCAGCTCCTCGCGACTATTGCAGCGACGAATGCCACGCCCGCCACCACCGGAGGTGGCCTTGAGCATCACCGGATAACCGATGCGATCACCTTCCTCGAGGGCTTCGTGGATGTCGGCAACGTTGCCTTCAGTGCCAGGGGTCACCGGGACACCGGCCTTGATCATGCTGCGACGAGCTTCAGTCTTGTCGCCCATACGGCGAATGACTTCAGCAGCAGGGCCAATGAACTTGATCCCACGTTCGGCGCATATGTCCGCAAGTTCAGCGTTCTCAGACAGAAAGCCATAACCGGGATGCAAGGCATCACAACCGGTTTCCACAGCCAGGTTCACCAGCTTGCGCGGGTTGAGGTAGCCGGCCAGAGGCTCAGCACCAATGCTATGGGCCTCATCGGCACGTTTAACGTGCAAGGCATGGCGGTCGGCGTCGGAGTAGATCGCCACGGAGCGAATGCCCATCTCGGCGCAGGCACGCACGATCCGAACTGCAATTTCACCCCTGTTGGCGATCAGGATTTTTTTTATCACTGGAGTATTCCCAAGGCCGCTAGAACAAACGATCCGGCACCGCCGGTCGGCGCGTGACCAATCGTCGCTGGCCAGTCGCATCTTTACCCTAGCGCTGTCTCTGGATAAACAAAAATCAATATTTATTAGGGCGTGCATAAGCAAAAGCTTATAGTGCTGTTACAAGGTTTTGCCAGGGCAGAGACAAAATGCGTAAGTCATTGATGCGTATGACATTGCGTCAACTACAAATCTTCAATGAGGTCTGTGACCTACGCTCCTACAGCCGGGCGGCTGAGGAGATGAACCTGACACAACCCGCCGTTAGTCTACAAATCCGTCAGCTCGAAGAACTGGTGGGGCAGCCGTTGTTCGAGTATGTCGGCAAGAAGCTGTACCTTACCGAAGCTGCAGAAGCCCTGCAGCGTGCCAGCCGCGACATCTTTGGCCGCCTGGAAAGCCTTGATATGCAGCTCTCCGACATGCAGGGGTCCTTGCAGGGGCACTTGAAGCTGGCGGTTGAGTCCAGCGCCAAATACTTCGTGCCGCACCTGTTCGCTGCCTTCAAGCGCATGCATCCAGAGGTCAATCTTACCCTCACCGTGGTCAACCGCGCCCAGGCCATCCGGCGACTTTCCGACAACCGCGACGACCTGATCATCATGTCGATGGTGCCGCAAGACATGGGGCTGGAGTTCTTACCTTTCCTCAATAACCCCATCGTCGCCGTTGCCCCCCCCGATCATCCCCTGTGCAAACTGGAAAAGCTGCGCCTGCAGGACCTGGAGCCCCATACGTTATTAGTACGCGAACAAGGCTCAGGGACACGAAAAGCATGCGAGGAGTACTTCAAGGAAAAACGCGTGCACTTCACCCAAACCCTGGAAGTTGCCTCCACGGATGCCCAGCGCGAGTGTGTGATTGCCGGCCTCGGCATCGCTCTGCTGACCCGCCATGCGCTGAATCTGGAATTGGCCACTGGCGTGCTTTGCGAATTACCGGTTGAAGAGCTTCCGTTGTATCGCAGTTGGTGTGTAGTGCAAGCCAAGGCCAAGCGGCAGTCGCCGGTGGCCTTGGCCTTTCTTGCGTTCATCCGTAGCGAACGTGCGCAAATCAGCGCGCTTGTTGAACGCTTTTCGGGGAACCTGCCGCCGATACCTGCCACACATTGATGGCCTGCAATTCGGGATAGTCGGCTATTTCCTGGAGCAGGCGGCGCTGTTCGGAGTAACTTTCGATCGCGCGGCGAAACTCCATGCGGCGCTGATCTTTCTCCTGCTGTTTGCGGGATTTTGCGTTGGGTTGGTACGAGCCATCGAGTTCACGAGCCATTGCATATCTCCCTGATCGAGTGCGGGAGTTCAGCGTGGCGCGTGCGGGTTACAGTTTGGCGGCGCGGCGGTTACAGGTGGGTTAAACCTGCTCCCAGGGCGCTTCAGTCGTCCATTGCCTTCACTGACTTGGGTGACAAACGCAGGCTGCGCAAGCTGCGTTTAACGCTCTTGAGGTGATTGACCAGGCTCGGACCGCGGGCCATGGCCACACCCATGGCGAGCACATCAATCACTACCAGGTGGGCGATACGCGAAGTCAGCGGAGTGTAGATCTCTGTGTCTTCGTGGACGTCGATCGCCAGATTGACCGTCGACAGCTCAGCCAGCGGTGTCTGGCTCGGGCACAGGGTAATCAGGGTGGCGCCGCTTTCACGAACCAGGTTGGCCGTGATCAGCAGGTCTTTGGAACGCCCCGATTGCGAGATGCAGATGGCTACATCACCCGGTTTGAGGGTTACTGCCGACATTGCCTGCATATGCGGATCAGAGTACGCCGCTGCCGTCAGCAGCAGGCGGAAGAACTTGTGCTGGGCATCAGCCGCCACTGCACCCGAAGCACCAAAACCATAAAACTCGACGCGTTGAGCCTGGGCCATGGCCGAAACTGCCCGCTGCAAGGCCTGAGGGTCAAGGTGCTCGCGCACTTCCATCAGCGTATGCAGGGTGGTGTCGAAAATCTTCAGGCTGTAGTCAGCGACCGAGTCGTCTTCATGAATAGCGAACTGGCCAAAACTGGCACCCGCCGCCAGGCTTTGGGCCAGCTTGAGCTTGAGATCCTGGAACCCGGAGCAACCAATGGCTCGGCAAAAGCGCACGATGGTCGGCTCGCTGATACCAACGCTATGGGCAAGATCGGCCATGGAGCTGTGCATGACGGCTGCGGGATCAAGCAGCACGTGATCGGCAACCTTCAGTTCCGATTTGCGTAGCAGATGGCGCGACTGGGCGATGTGTTGCAACAGATTCAAGGGCAGGACTCGGTTATGATCGACTGACCGGGTTGTAGCTTTCTTGTAGTTATACTACATGACCGGCGACCCGCCCAGCTAAACGAACTAGGAGAGTGGTGGTATTGACTATCCCTTGCGACATCATGGTGTTCGGCGGCACCGGTGATCTGGCCCTGCACAAACTGCTTCCGGCGCTCTACCATCTGTATCGTGAGGCTCGCCTGCACCCCGCCGTGCGCATCATTGCCCTGGCGCGCAGCGCACTGCCACGTACTGAATTTCTCAAGCTCGCCGAACGCCGCTGTCGGGCACAGATTGCCCGCGTTGACTTCGACGACGACGTTTGGGCGCGCTTTTGCGCGCGCCTCGACTACTTCCCCATGGACGCCTCACAAAGCGCTGACTTCGTGCGTCTGGCGCGTTTTCTCGGCGAAGCGGGCGGACTGACGCGGATCTACTACCTGGCCACCGCACCAAACCTGTTTGTGCCCATCGCCAACCACCTGAAAATTGCCGGCCTGGTCGATCATGACGCGCGCATCGTCCTGGAAAAACCGATCGGCCACTCGCTGGAATCGGCCACCGCAATCAACGAAGCCATCGGCGCGGTGTTTGCAGAGTCCCAAGTGTTTCGCATCGATCACTACCTGGGTAAGGAGACGGTGCAGAATCTCATGGCACTGCGGTTCGCCAATGCCCTGCTGGAACCGGTATGGCGCAATAATCAGGTTGATCATGTACAGATCAGCGTCTGCGAAACACTCGGCGTAGAAAACCGCGGCGCCTACTACGACCGTGCTGGCGCTACTCGCGACATGCTACAAAACCACCTGCTCCAACTCCTCTGCCTGGTAGCCATGGAACCGCCCGCGCAGTTCGAAGCAGAAGCGGTGCGCGACGAGAAGGTGAAAATTCTCAGGGCGCTCAAACCCATTGCCGGCCAGGATGTGCAGGACAAGACGGTGCGCGGCCAGTACAGCGCCGGCAAAATCGGCGGCCAGGAAGTTCCGGCGTATTACTTCGAGAAAGATGTCGACAACGACAGCGATACCGAGACCTTCGTCGCCGTTGAAGCGCATATCAATAACTGGCGCTGGGCCGGCGTGCCGTTCTATTTGCGTACCGGTAAGCGCCTTGCCAAGCGTTCATCGCAGATTGTCATCCAGTTTAAGCCGGTACCCCATCGCCTGTTCGAAGGCGACCAGGCGAATCAGCTACTGATTCAGCTGCAGCCGGATGAGCGCATCAGCCTGCAAATGATGACCAAGACGCCAGGTAAGGGCATGCGCTTGGAGCCGGTGGAACTGAACCTGAACCTGGCTCAGGTGTTCGGCCAGACTCGGCGCTGGGACGCCTATGAACGGCTGCTGCTGGATGTGCTCGAAGGCGACTCTACGCTGTTCATGCGCCGTGACGAGGTCGAGGCGGCCTGGGCCTGGATCGACCCAATCCTCAACGGCTGGGAAGAGCACTTCCAGGCGCCCAGGCCCTACCCTGCCGGCTCCAATGGGCCGGAGCAGGCCCATAGCCTGCTGGCACGTCAGGGTAGTAGCTGGCACGGCTGAAGGGTTTCCAGCTCCTTCGCAGACCTCGATAGCAGCAGGATGGGCTTGCAACATGAGTTGCACACCATTATCGAGGATTCAAGACATGACCATTAAAACCAAGGATTGGAGTATTCAAAATGACCTGATGCCAGGCATCGGAGGTGGAAGCTTTCGGGTGCGAGGCACCATCACCGTTGCCAACCCAGGCATCAAACCGGTACTGGTAAAGGCCAAGATCCAGGACAAATCTTTTGGCTTGAACCTGGAGCTTCAACTGGAGCAAGAAGAAGGCATGTTCATGCAGATGCTGACCGATAAAGAAGTCTGCTTCGAAATGTCCGGCGATCACAGCTATATCCCGTGGGTGAACGTGATACATGAAGGTGAGCAGCTGACTACCATCAAAAAAGTCATCACCACCAACTGACGCGTTCTGTAGCAGGCCTCCAAGGCCTGCTACTGCAAAAAGCGGGTCATGCTACGCCCCAGTAGAGCGCTGAATGCACAGGCATCCACGGGTTTACTGATCAGGTAGCCCTGTACCTCGTCACAGCCCTGCTTACGCAACAAGGCCAACTGCTCCGGGGTTTCCACGCCTTCGGCAACCACTTTCAAGTCCAGGCTCTTGGCCATGGCAATAATTGCCCGGGTTATCGCGGCGTCTTCACTGCCTTCGTGCAGGCCTCGGATAAAGGCCTGGTCGATTTTGACGTAATCCACCGGAAAACGCTTGAGGTAGCTGAGCGATGAATAGCCGGTGCCAAAATCATCAATCGCCAGTTTGACGCCAAGCGCATGCAATTGCTCAAACGTGGTAATGATGTGCTCGACACTATCGAGCAACTGGCTCTCGGTCAGCTCCAGCTCCAACAATTGCGGGGCCAAGCCACTCTCCTCCAGGACCTGGCGCACCAGACTGACCAGTTTTCCCTGACGCAATTGGTACACCGACAGATTCACCGAGACACGAATCGGCGCCAGACCTTGGCGCTGCCACTCGCAGGCCTGCCAACACGCCTGGCGCAGGACGAACTCGCCAATCGGAGCGATCAATCCGGTCTCTTCGGCCAAACCGATGAACTCACTCGGCGGCACCATGCCCCACTGCGGGTGTTGCCAGCGCACCAAGGCTTCGGCGCCAAGCAGCCGCCCTTGGCGCAAGCACAGCTTGGGTTGGTAGTAGACCAACAACTGCCGCTCCTCGATGGCCTTGCGCAGGTGATTCTCCAACTGCAGGCGCTCAAGAGTGCTGGCCCGCAAGTTTTCGGTGTAGAACTGGAAGCTGTTACCACCCAGATGCTTGGCATGTTGCTTGGCCATATCCGCCTGGCTGATCAGCGCTTTCAGGTCGAAAGTAGCATCTGAGAGCAAGCTGATACCCACCGAGGCGCTGATCACCATCTCGTGACCCTCCAGGCGCAGCGGCACACGCAGCTTGTCCAGCAACCGCGTGGTTACCCGTACCAGGCTGGACAGATTGGTGTAGCCATCGAACAACACGGCGAATTCATCACCGGACAAACGCGCCACGGTATCGGCTTCCGGCACAGCGTTGGCGATACGTTGGGCCATCTGCTTGAGCAATTGGTCGGCCAGTTCATGGCCCAGGCTTTCATTGAGCAATTTGAAGCGATCAAGGTCTATGTGCAGCAGCGCCAGGCTGCGACCGTTCAACCGTACTCGCTGCCCTGCATCGTGTAAGCGCAGGCGGAACAGTGCGCGGTTGGCCAGCCCGGTCAGCTCGTCAAAATGCGCCAGATAACGCAAACGCTCTTCCGATTCCCGGCGAGCCGACAGGTCGGTGAAAAAGCCGACAACATGGCTGATATTGCCGCGGGCATCACGCACCCCATTGAGTTGCAGCCACTGCGGGTATAGCTCGCCATTTTTGCGCGCTTCCACCAGCTCGCCCTGCCAGCGGCCCTGCTGGTCCAGCGCTTGCTCAATGGCCACACTATGGCGCCGCGCATCGCGACTGCAAGGCAGCTCCAGCACATTGCGCGAGAGCAATTCTTCACGGCAATAACCGGTGACTTCGCAATACGCTTGGTTGACGGCCAATAGCAGGAAGTCCGGGTCGAGGATGGCAATGCCTTCGCTCGCCGCCTCAAATACCGTGGCCGCCAGACGTTGCTGTTGTTCCTGGTTTTTTTGCGCGGAAATGTCGCGGCGCGTGCCCAGCATGCGCAGGACCCTGCCATCAGCACCGTGCTGCACGGCCCGACCGCGGTCTTCAATCCAGCACCAGTGGCCCAGGCTGTGGCGTACACGGTACTCGACGCGGTAGTCCTCGGTGCGGCCCTTGAGGTGCTCGACCAGCGTCCGCTTCAGCAACGGCAGGTCGTCCGGATGCAGACGCGGTTTGAGGTCATTGCGCACACTGCGTACCTGGGCCGAATCAAGCCCAAACAGCTCGCGTAGCTGGGTATGGTGGATCTCATCAGTCTCCAGATTCCAATCCCACAGCCCCAATTCACTGGCCTCTAGCGCCAGCGCCAAGCGCGACTCCAGGCCAGCCTGTGCCTCACGCAATTGCTCCTCGATCAAACGTCGGTGCTGGACTTCGCCTGCCAACGCCTGATTGAGCCGCTCACTACGTTGCTGGGCGCTCTGCAGATGCTCAATCAGTGCCTGATTCTGAAAGCGTTTGAGTAGGCCGCGCTCAATCAGGCGATTAACCTGCCAAGCCACCACCAGCAATGCACCTAGTAATATCAGCCCGAGCCAGCCCCATCCCCATTGGTGTTGGTCGCCATTGAAGAATAGAAAAGCGATCGGCGGTAACAGACAGGGCAAGGTAAAGCTGAGAAAGGCTGGCAGGCTGACGGCATAGGCAATGCTCGCCGATAGCGTCGCCGCCCCGAGCAAGCCGAACACCCACGCCTGCTGTACGAAGTTATCCACAGGGACCAGAGCGATCGCTGCACTGGCCAAGGTCAAGCCACTGAAGGCCGAGCCCAGCAGAAACATTCGCCACCAGCTCGGCTGAGCCTGACGTTCAGGCATGGCCGAGTCAAAGGCAGCTACCTGTATAACTCGTAAGGCAACCAACGCCATTAGCCAGACCACCCAAACGCTGACCAGCAGCGATCGCGCCGGGCTCCAGAGCAACCAGGCACAGACCAGTCCGTTGAGCAGCATGAACAAGGTAGGCAGCAGTGAGCCTTGATAGAGCAGACGGGTGCGCTCTACCGCCAACTGCGTTGCGAATTGCTTACGAATACTCCCACGTGTCCCCAGTGGCACGTCGACGGAGCTAAAACCCGATGTCATAGGCAGTGTTCTTGTAATGGTTAGCCCTAAACGAGCACGGAGCATACACAAGCCAGCGCCTGGGCCAAACTGCTCTGGATCATTATTCTGCCAGCCGGTTTTCCGACGAAAAGCGCTCAAGCGCGCAGGCCTTGGGCTAGCGGTCGGTGACCGGTCGGTCGCTGCTGCCAAGTTTTTCTACTGTATATTTGCCCAAGGGTTGCCCGCGCCCCTAAAATGGTCGAATGCGCGATGATCTCTCTCTCCTGTTGAACTCCCTCAACGACGCCCAACGCCAGGCCGTAGCGGCCCCCGTCGGTCGTCAGTTGGTCCTGGCCGGTGCCGGCTCTGGTAAGACCCGAGTGCTGGTGCACCGCATCGCCTGGTTGATCCAGGTCGAGCAGGCCTCGCCACACTCGATCCTGTCAGTGACCTTCACCAACAAGGCTGCCGCCGAGATGCGCCAGCGTATCGAGCAGCTGATGGGCATCAATCCTGCCGGTATGTGGGTAGGCACCTTCCACGGCCTGGCCCATCGTCTGTTGCGAGCACACTGGCAAGAAGCCGGGCTGAACCAGAACTTCCAGATCCTCGACAGCGATGACCAGCAGCGCTTGGTAAAGCGCGTGATCCGCGAACTGGGCCTCGACGAACAGCGCTGGCCAGCACGCCAGGCGCAATGGTTCATCAACGGGCAGAAAGACGAGGGCTTGCGCCCGCAACACATCCAGGCCAGTGGCGATCTGTACCTGGGCACCATGCGCAGCATCTATGAGGCCTATGAGGCCGCTTGCCAGCGCGCTGGGGTCATCGATTTCTCCGAGCTGCTGCTACGTGCCCTGGACCTGTGGCGCGATCACCCGGGCCTGTTGGAGCACTACCAGCGGCGCTTCCGTCATGTGCTGGTAGACGAATTCCAGGACACCAACGCCGTGCAGTACGCCTGGTTGCGTCTGCTGGCTAAAGGTGGCGACAGCCTGATGGTGGTTGGTGACGACGACCAGTCGATTTACGGCTGGCGGGGTGCCAAGATCGAGAACATCCACCAGTACAGCGCCGACTTCCCCGACGCCGAAATGATCCGCCTCGAGCAGAACTATCGCTCCACCGCTGGCATCCTCAAGGCTGCCAACGCCCTGATCGCCAACAACAGCGATCGTCTGGGCAAGGAGCTATGGACCGATGGCGGCGATGGCGAACCTTTGAGCCTGTACGCGGCCTTCAACGAACACGATGAAGCGCGCTATGTGGTAGAAACCATCGAAAGCGCGCTCAAGACCGGTCTGGCCCGTAGCGACATTGCCATCCTCTATCGCTCCAACGCCCAATCGCGGGTGCTGGAAGAAGCCTTGCTGCGTGAGCGCATTCCCTACCGTATCTACGGTGGCCAACGCTTCTTCGAGCGTGCCGAGATCAAGAACGCCATGGCTTACCTGCGCCTGCTTGAAGGTCGCGGTAACGACGCAGCGCTAGAACGGGTTATCAACGTACCGCCACGCGGAATCGGCGAGAAAACCGTCGAAGCCATTCGCGACCACGCTCGGCACGCCGAAGTGTCGATGTGGGAATCGATGAGCCTGCTGATCGCCAACAAGGCGCTCAAAGGCCGCGCTGCCAGCGCCCTGGCGGCGTTTATCGAACTGATTGAAAACCTTGCCGCCAAGGTCATGGAAATGCCGCTGCACTTGATGACCCAGACGGTCATCGAGCAGTCCGGGCTGATCATCTATCACCAGGAAGAAAAAGGTGAAAAGGGTCAGGCACGGGTAGAAAACCTTGAGGAACTGGTCAGCGCCGCGCGCAACTTCGAAACCAGCGAAGAAGACGCCGAGCTTTCACCGTTGGCCGCGTTCCTCGGTCATGCGTCCCTGGAAGCCGGCGATGCCCAGGCTGACGAGCACGAAGACAGTATCCAGCTGATGACCTTGCACAGCGCCAAAGGCCTGGAGTTCCCGCATGTGTTCCTGGTCGGCATGGAAGAGGGTCTGTTCCCGCACAAGATGAGCCTGGAAGAGCCTGGCCGTCTGGCGGAAGAGCGCCGTCTGGCCTATGTCGGTATCACCCGGGCCATGCAGCAACTGGTCATGACCTACGCCGAAACCCGTCGCCTATATGGCAGCGAAACCTACAACAAGGTTTCCCGTTTCGTACGCGAGATTCCGGCGGGACTGATTCAGGAAGTGCGCTTGTCCAACAGCGTCAGCCGCCCTTTCGGTTCCGGCCAGAAGCAAAACACCAGCAGCCTGTTCGCCAACGCGAATATTCCGCAGACCGCCTTCAACCTTGGCCAGCGTGTGCAACACGCGGTGTTCGGCGAAGGCGTGATCCTCAATTTTGAAGGTTCCGGCGCCCAGGCACGGGTGCAGGTCAACTTCGCCGAAGGCAGCAAATGGCTGATGCTCGGCTACGCCAAGCTGGAAGCCCTGTAGCAGGGGCTTGCTGCTCTATTGTGGGCGTCAGCCTGGCTGGCGCCCACAAAAGCAGTCAAAATTAGGCAAAAGATGGAAACATCTTGGCGCTGGTCATGTGTCCTACAACCTGTGCACCATGACGCGCGTGCAATCCACAAAACGGGAATACCCTTCTATGCAACGTTTTCTTAGCATCGCCCTGGCGTTGTGCATCGGCCTGACGATGAGCCTCGACGCCAACGCCAAACGCATGGGCGGCGGTAAAAGCTCGGGCGCCGCGCCTATGCACCAGACCCGCCAGGCTGCCCCGACTACACCGGCCGCCTCGCCAACCGCTCCAGGTCGCGCACCTGCCGCTGCCAGCGGTGCCTCGCGCTGGCTCGGCCCTCTGGCCGGTATCGCCGCCGGTGGCCTGCTGGCCTCGATGTTCATGGGCGATGGCTTCGATGGCATGCAGATCTTCGACATCCTGATCATCGCGTTGATCGCCTTCCTGGTGTTCCGCTTCATCGCCGCCCGTCGCCGCAAGCAGCAGCCACAAATGGCCGCCGCCGGTCACGCGCCGTTCCAGCGTGAAGCGCACCAGCAACCTGCTCAGTCGTCGATCTTCGGTGGCTCCGCCGCACCTGCCGCGGCTGCCCGTCCGGTCATCAATGCGCCGGCCTGGTTCAACGAGCAAAGCTTCCTGGCAGCTGCCCGCAACCACTTCCAGACGCTGCAGCAGCACTGGGACGCCAACGAAATGGACAAGATCGCCGAGTTCGTCACCCCGCAGATGCTGCAGTTCCTCAAGCAGGAACGTGCTGAGCTGGGTGACGGCTTCCAGTCCACCTACATCGACAACCTGGATGTGCAACTTGACGGTGTTGATGATCGTGCCGACAAGACCATCGCCACCCTGACCTTCAGCGGTGTGTCCAAGACCTCGCGCTTCGACCAGGGCGAAGTGTTCAGCGAAAGCTGGAACATGGAACGCGCTCAGGGCGAAAACCAGCCTTGGCTGGTCGCCGGGATCCGCCAGAACGGCTGATCTTGAGGCATTGCACAAAAAAACCCCGGGCTTGTCCCGGGGTTTTGCTTTTAGCGCAGCGGGCTACTAGGGTATAACGCGCAGCGTGTCGTAAAGGTTAGAGGATAGAACCGTGGAAGAAGTCATCGAACAGCTCCGAGAAGCCAATGAACCGGTACCGGTGCCACTGGAATTACCGGACGAAGATCAGTTGGTCGAAATCGAAGAAGAGTTGTTCATCAACATTCCGTTCGTCTTCAAGGAATTCCTGCTGACGGTCAGCGATGTGGTCTATGGCAGCCTGGAACCCGTGACTGTCACCGATCCGCAGTCGCACACCTACCTGCCAGAGGTAGCGGCCAACGCCTGGGATTCCGGCGTCCCGCGGGACCTGATCCCAATCTGCCAGGATGGCGACGATTACTACTGCGTCGAGGAAGACGGCACAGTCGTGCTGTGGTCCGGCGAAGAAGAGCTCGTCACCGAAGAAAGCTGGGAATCGGTCTGGCACTGGGCACGAGATGTCTGGCTGGAAAGCTGAATGAGAAATATCCGCACAAATTAATGGCCCTTGGCCATTAATGTTCGTAGAATCGCCATGCCTTCCTGTGCGTGGCGATTTCGTTACCGCTCCATCCCCTCGGACATTCGAATCGTCCGCGCAGGAAGCGTTTCCTCCTCACCCTAGCGGTGATTCTCCTGATGATTGTCCAGCGTCTCCAGCAAGGCGATCTGCATCCGCGTGTGCACGCGGATAAGCCAGCGCCAGAGCAATGCCGCCACCCCCGCCGCTACCACCACGATCAGCACCAGCAACTCGCTGGTGGGCAGAATGCTTGCCGAAAGCGCCGACAGCAGCAGAAAGATCACCAGCAATGACAACAGGGGGATCACCTCGGCAATTACCCGACGCACGCGCTGGGTATGGCGCCCAGCCATTTCCGGCTTGACCCCCATCTCCGCCAGCAGCATCGACAGCGCCTTGAGCTTGCGATAAGCGGCGATCAGGAATGGTAACGACAACAGCAATGCCGCGCCCCAGATCAACGCCTTCTGCTGGCCGACGTCACTGATCCATTCGCCCAGATACTCACCAATTTGCGCAGCGAAGTAACCACCACTGAAAAAGATCGCCACCACCAAAGCCAGGTTCACCCCTACCTGCAACAGGATACGGCGGATCATCGACGCCAGCAGTGCCCCCTCGCCCTGGGGCTGGATGCTGCGCAACCACTCTCCGTACAACGACAAAACCCGCGTCAGGCGCCGCGGCATGACCTTGGCCAGCTTCAGCGACAAGGGGTCGGCGCCACGGATCAGGTAGGGCGTTAGCAAGGTGGTAATAGCCGACACGGCTACCGCGACCGGATAGAGAAAGTCGCTGGTCACCTGCAGTGTCATGCCCAACGCAGCAATGATGAACGAGAATTCGCCAATTTGAGACAGGCCCATCCCGACACGCAGCGAAGTACGCCCGTCATTACCGGCGATGAAGGCCCCCATGCCGCAGGACAGCATCTTGCCTAGCACCACCGCGACCGTAATCACCACGATCGGCCAGGCGTACTCGACCAACACCATAGGGTCGATCATCATGCCGATGGCAACGAAAAAAATCGCACTGAACAGGTCGCGAACCGGTTCGATAAGGCGCTCGATTTTCACCAGTTGTCGAGATTCGGCCATGATTGCGCCAATCAGGAAGGCGCCGAGCACCATGCTGTACTCGAGTTTGACCACCAACAGACAGAAGCCGAAACACAACCCCAACACCGTGATCAGCAGCATCTCGTTGCTTTCGAAACGGGCTACATAAGCCAGCAGGCGCGGCACCAGCAGAATACCGATGACCAACGCCACAATCATGAACAATGACAGCTTACCGACCGTGGAGAACACCTCACCGGAGCTTACCGAGCCACTGACAGCGATCCCTGAGAGCAAGGCGATGATACCGATGCCAAGAATATCCTCGACGATCAGTACGCCGAAGATCAGCTGAGCAAAGCGCTCATTCTTCATCTTCAGGTCATTGAGCGCTTTGACAATGATGGTGGTAGAGGAAATTGCCAGAATCGCACCGAGGAACAGCGAATCCATGGTGCTCCACCCGAACCAGCGGCCGATCTCGAAGCCGATCCAGATCATCAGCACGATTTCCAGGAACGCTGCGATAAACGCAGTGGCCCCCACCTTGAACAGCTTGCGCAGGCTGAACTCCAGGCCCAAGCAGAACATCAGGAAGATCACCCCCAGCTCAGCGAGCGTCTTAATCGTGACTTCGTCGTGAATCAAGCCAAATGGTGGGGTGTGCGGGCCGATAATAAAGCCGGCGACAATGTAACCCAGTACCACCGGCTGCTTGAACCGGTGGAAAAGGATGGTGACCACACCGGCGACCAGCATGATCACTGCCAAGTCCTGGATAAAGCTGATGGCATGCACGGCGTGGCACTCCTTACCTTATGACGAAAGACAAACCGCCACTCACCCCCGGAATTGACTGATTGAGTTGCGGGTACATAGTGTTTTTAATGTAAGAGCCCACCTTGCATGGGTCTCCTCAGGTTAACACCGCCGCCTGTCGCGAAAAGCCGATGCAATAAGTGGAAACAGATCGACCAAATCAACGCCGTAAATGGCACAAACAGCGTGACGGCAAGGCCGCTGTCAGCGTCCCGTCTTTAGATGGGAATCGTAATAGGGGAAAGAAGCGTGAACACCAGTCGCCACCCCGCCTCAGCGCAACCTCACCGTGAGCACACTATGGAACCTGGAAACGCCCAGCTGTCGATGACCGTCCTGATGACCCCGGACATGGCCAACTTTTCTGGCAACGTTCATGGCGGCACGCTGCTCAAATACCTCGATGAAGTCGCCTACGCCTGCGCCAGCCGCTACGCAGGGCGCTATGTGGTGACCTTGTCGGTCGACCAGGTGGTCTTTCGCGAGCCGGTGCATGTCGGCGAACTGGTGACCTTTCTGGCCTCGGTCAACTACACCGGCAATACCTCGATGGAGGTTGGCATCAAGGTCGTCACCGAAAACATTCGCGAGCGTTCAGTGCGCCACAGCAACAGCTGCTTTTTCACCATGGTCGCCGTCGATGACGACCGTAAACCCGTTGCCGTGCCTCCACGCCAACCGGAAAGCAGCGAAGAAAAACGCCGCTTCCTGCAGGGTAAGCAGCGTCGATTGATTCGCCAGGAGCTGGAAAAGCGCTACCAGGAACTCAAGGGCGACGCCCTTTAACAACTCAGGCGACGCGCTTCAAAACGCACCCGTGGATGCACGATGCGGTCCTGGGCCCGCACCAGTTCGAGTTCGTAGCTGGCGCAGGCCTGGGTTTCCAGCAACACCTCATGCACCGCAGCGGCGGCAAACTCGAACGCGGCCAGCCAATCATCACCCAGCAGCACGCGGGCAAGGAACAGTCCTGAGGTCAGGTCGCCGACACCCACTGGCTGCCGTGGAAAGGCCAGCAGCGGTCGGCGCAGGTGCCAGCTGCCTTGGGCAGTAACCAGCAGCATCTCGAAATCTTCCGCCGCGCGCCCCGGATAAGCCAAGTGCTTGACCAGCACCGCTTTCGGCCCCCGCTCCAGCAGGCTACGCGCCATGGCTACACAATCGTCCAAGGACGCTGGTCGACGATCGCAGAAGCTGTCCAGCTCCAGCTGGTTCGGACACAACACGTCAGCGACCGTTAACGCTTCTTCGAGCAAGAAGGTACTCACTTCAGCAGGTACGATGCAGCCCTTTTCCGGATGCCCCATGACCGGGTCACACAGGTACAAGGCCTTGGGATTAGCCGCCTTGATACGTGCGACGCCACTGAGAATGGCTCGCCCCTGTTCGGCACTACCCAGGTAACCGGATAACACCGCATCGCAGTTGCCCAGTTCGCCAATCGCCGCAATGCCTTCTACCAGTGCCGGAATTTGAACTGGCGCAAGCACTTCTCCCGTCCACTGGCCATACTGAGTGTGGTTGGAGAACTGCACGGTATTGAGCGCCCAGACATTCACACCGACCCGCTGCATCGGGAATACCGCCGCGCCATTACCGGCATGGCCGAACACTACATGGGACTGGATGGCGAGCAGATGCGGCGTACGTTTCATGCAAAACTTCCGAAGCAAGAATGAAAGACAAGGCGCGCAGTATGGCGCTAAAAGCCACCTGTACGACAGACCAGGGAGGCGGTTAAGCTGGGTATACTTTGTTGGAGCATTGGTAAATGTTGACCCTGGGTAATCTCGCCGTGCTGATGTTGCTGGCTACCGCCGGCGCCTGGCTGTGGCACAACCACGGATTGCGTGAAAAGGCCCTGGAACGGGTCAAGCAGCACTGTGCAAAGCTCGATCTGGAACTGCTCGATGGCAATGTCGCGCTCAAGCGCATCGGCTTTGTTCGCGATGCTCAGGGTCGCAAGCGCCTGGCGCGTGTGTATAACTTCGAATTCACCGTCACCGGTGAGCAGCGTCACCCCGGTACTGTCACCCAGTTTGGCGCCCATAGCATGCAGATCGAACTGGCGCCCTACCCGTTCGAGATCAAACCGGTTGAGCATGTCGACAACGTCATCGAGATGAAGCAGTGGCGCCAGGATCATAACCGCTGGCGTAACTAGATCCGGCAGGCCTGCATGGCCTGCTGCAACAGATTGCGGTCCTGAACGGTGGCGAAAATCAGCTCAATGCGCGAGTCACGGCGCCATTCACTAGGCTGCCACTGCAGAGCACTCTGCCCCTGCAAGGCATTGATAGACTGCCAACCTTGAGGGCTGTGGATAACTAGCTTGGCCCGGCGCCAGTCAAAATCACCCAAGAACTGTTCAATTTTTGATCGTTCGAAGACCTGCTGGGGATGCCAGCGCCAGCCGATACTCCACCCCTCGGTAGCCTCCTGAATGCTGCAGATGGGCTCGTCAGGAGTTGTCCACAGGGTCGCTAGAGGCCCATCAACAGTGGGCAAAGCAGGCTTATCCACAACCTCAAATGCAGCCGGTACCTCTACCTGGATGGGTAAAGCTGATAACGGCAGTCGCCCCTGCTCGGTCCAAAACATAGGCTGATGGGGTAGCTGTGAACTTATCCACAAGCGTTGTTGGTCATCCAGCCCTTGCGACTTGTTCAGCACCAACAAGCCCGCGCTGCTCAGCGCCTCTTCCTGCGCCGGAGGCAACGCCCTGTGCGCAGCAAGTTGCTGGGCATCCAACACCATGATCGCTGGCTGTACAGTCAACACCCCGCGCCATGGCGACTGTTTGAGCTGCTCCAACAGTTGCAACGGATGCCCTAAACCCGACGGTTCGATAAACAACCGATGTGGCTGGGCTTTGCGCAGTAAACGGCCCAAACCGACCTGAAATGGCGTTCCATTCACACAACATAGACAGCCGCCGGCCACCTCCCCCATAGCGATACCCTGATCATCAGTACTGAGCAGCGCCGCATCCAGACCGATCTGGCCGAACTCATTGACCAAGATCGCCCAGCGCTCGTTAGCAGGCCGTTGAGCCAGCAACTGGCAGATCAGGCTCGTCTTGCCGGCCCCCAAAGGACCGGCAATGACGTGAGTAGGGATGTTCTGCAGCATGTGAAAGTAGGCACCTGGGATTTTCGTCACTATGCCTTGATCTCAGTGCATTCAGTCAATAGCTGCTAACGCCCATCTCATGCCGCCTCCTCTTCGTACCAAGGCCCAAAAGGATCCGGCAGCTGACGCCAGCTATCGACACCTTCGGCCATTTCCGCGTCACTCAGCAGGCAGGCATCGAGTTCGGATTTGAGTCGGGAGAAGTCGATATTCTGACCGATGAACACCAGTTCCTGACGGCAATCCCCCTGTTCAGCCGTCCAGTTCTTGAGGATCGCTGCGCTGCTCTGTTCATCCTGCGGCCAGTGCTGACGCGGTACATAGCGCCACCAGCGTCCGGCAAAACCATAACGCATCATGCCCCCGGCCTGAGACCAGCTTCCCGCATCCTGGTGCTTGTTGGCCAACCAGAAGAAACCCTTGGAGCGCAGCAATCGGCCGTTGCTCCATGGACCGTTAATAAAGTCGAAGAAGCGCTGTGGATGCAGCGGACGACGGGCCTGCCAGGTAGTGGCTGCGATGCCATACTCTTCGGTTTCCGGCACATGTTCACCGCGCAGTTCCTGCAGCCATCCTGGCGCTTGGGCGGCACGCTCAAAGTCAAACAGGCCCGTGTTGAGAATTTCCGCCAAAGGCACCTGACCCATCAGCATTGGGACAATCCGCGCGTGGGCGTTGAGTCGACGCAGAATGGCACTCAACTCTTCACGCTCGTGACTACTGATTAGGTCGACCTTACTGAGCAGGATGACATCGGCGAACTCCACTTGTTCGATCAGCAGGTCACTGATCGAACGCTGATCATCTTCTCCCAGGGTTTCGCCATGACCGGCCAGGCTTTCAGCTGCCTGGTAATCGCGCAGGAAGTTCAGGCCGTCGACAACCGTGACCATGGTATCGAGGCGTGCCTGGTCGGCCAGGCTACGGCCCTGGTCATCACGAAAGGTAAACGTCTCGGCAACCGGCAAGGGTTCGGAAATACCCGTGGACTCAATCAACAGGTAATCAAAACGACCTTCCTGCGCGAGTCGGCTGACTTCCTCCAGCAAGTCCTCACGCAAGGTGCAGCAGATGCAGCCGTTGCTCATCTCCACCAGTTTTTCTTCGGCACGATTGAGGCTGACATTGCGTTGCACCTCGCTCGCGTCGATGTTGATTTCACTCATATCGTTGACGATCACCGCTACCCGCAGGTTCTCGCGGTTGCGCAAGACATGGTTGAGCAGCGTACTTTTACCGGCACCCAGAAAGCCGGACAGCACGGTAACAGGAAGGCGATTGGGCATGATCAGGTCCTCATCAGGGCGAGCGTATTCAAATGATGCATTGCGCAATGTTATATTATAACAATACAATTTCGCCAAGCTGCTTTACCTGAACACGACCAGAAGCCTCGACGAAGGACGCTAAAAAATGAAGTTGTTGCGTGCCGCTGTCGCATTACTACTGTGCCTGCCTGTTGGCGCCGTTGCCGGTCCTTTGAGCAAGGGATTGGCGTTATGCACCCGCAGCGCCACATTGCTCGCCTGCGGCGACGCTCAAGGTAACTACTACAGCGTGCGAACCGATGGCCAAACAACGTACCTGCGTGGTTATGAAGTGCAAGGAAAGCGACTGTGGACACAAACCAACAGCCGTTACGGGCAGCTAACTTTCTATACCGGCCTGGCCAGCGACGGTGAAACCTGGGTGGGCTACAGCCGTAAAATCGGCTGGACCACGTTCAACCGGGTCTTCAGCTCCAGCGGGCAACGCTTTAATCTGCGCTGCAATCGCCTGAGCGGCTGCCAGTAATCGCTATTGCCACCCTGAATAACGAGCTGTCCATGAGCGTTCTTAATCTTCCGGATATTGCCACGCAAGTTACCCAAACCTCGCTGCCACTGGACTGGGTAGGTATGTGCAACATCGCCTTGCCTGTTCTGTTTGCTGACCGCACGCTGCGTGCCAGTGCCGACGCTGGCGTCAGCCTCGACGATGGCAATTCACGTGGCATCCATATGTCACGCTTGTATCTGGCGCTTGAAGTTTTTGAGCATCAGCCCTTAACGCCCATGCTCTTCCAACAAGTGCTGGATGAGTTTCTGCAGAGTCATGCTGGGTTATCGGCGGGCGCTTATTTGAATTTGCGCTTTGATTTGATGCTAAAACGGCCCGCTTTGATCAGCCCGCTAGCAGGATGGAAGGCCTATCCGGTCACCGTTGCTGCGCAGCTAAAAGATGAAATGTTCCACGTGGAACTAAAAGTGGAAGTCGATTATTCCTCCACTTGCCCCTGCTCAGCGGCGTTAGCCAGGCAATTGATCCAACAGCAATTCCTGACCGATTTTGGCAATCGTAGCCTCAGCCATGAGGCGGTACTCAGCTGGTTGGGCAGCGCCCAAGGCGTGGTGGCGACACCTCACAGCCAGCGCAGCGTGGCGCTATTGCAGGTACGTTTGGGGCATGGGGTCAATGAATTGCCGATCGTGGCATTGATTGATGAGGCTGAAACCGCGCTAGGCACCGCCGTGCAGACGGCGGTGAAACGAGCAGATGAACAGGCCTTTGCCTTGGCCAACGGTCAGAACCTGATGTTCTGTGAAGATGCTGCACGGCGTTTGCATCTGGCCCTGCAACGGATGAACTGGCTAAGCGGGTTTGACCTGCGCGTGGAACACGCGGAAAGTTTGCATGCCCACGATGCTGTCGCCGCTAGCCAGTGGCATTGGTAGTCGAGCTCTAGGTACGCGGTTTGACGCTACCACACTCGCTTCCCACCCAAACGGCTCGGGTATTCATGCTGCCCTGTTGCTGAACCCCGGAGGCATTGAAAGTGCCGTTGACCGTTGTAGTGAACTCACGGTCGCTGACAAAAGTAGCCTGACCTGCTCCCTGTGCTTTGGGGCAGCTGAAGGTGAACTTCCAGACGTTACCATTGCGCTCGGTAATCTTCTGGGTACAGCCAGACTTCGGGTCTTGCAGGGGAATGTCGTCAGTTTTGACCTGCTCAGGCGTCAGGCAAGACTGCACGCCCTTACCGGCCACGCTGATACCCTGCTTGGCCAAGCCACCTTCGATCATCGCCCGCTGCTCGGGCGGCAGGTTCTTCAGCTGTCCGAGCATAAAGCCCATGTCCGGGAGTGCCTTGCCATCCACCTGCATGTTGCTGGTAGTCAGCTCCCACAACCCTGGCTGCAGCATTTGTGCGTGCACCAATGGGCTCGACACCGCCAGGACCAATGCCAGCATCGGCAGACGACTTTTCATGTAATGGCTCCTCGAAACTCCAGCCCCACGCTGGAACAAAGCTTAGACGCCAATTTCGCCTTTCGGTTGCAAGTAGGGTGTGGAACATGCTCTGTTAGGGGCAGTGCCATTGGACAGCAGGATGCATATGGATTACCACAGCCCCTACTTCTTCGGTTACCTCATCGGTGCCTTGCACCTACTCGGGGCTATCGCCGCTACGCATGCGGTGCTCACCGTGCGCACTGCCCAGGGGGCAATCGCCTGGGCCTTGTCGCTGCTCTTTATCCCTTACTTCACCTTGATCCCGTACCTGATATTCGGCAGTCGCACATTCGACGCCTACATTCAGGCCCGGCGCCAGGCCAACCGCGAAATGCATGTGGCCATGGCTGACCTCAACTGGCGACCCTGGGTCGACGAAGCCTTGGCGGCACGCAACTCCGAATCCTATGGCGCGCTGCGGGCCATGCCCAGGTTGGGCCGGATGCCTTGCTTGGCGAATAATCAGGTACGGCTGCTCATCGACGGCAAAGCAACCTTCGATGCAATCTTCGCCGCTATTGAACAAGCACGGGATACGGTGCTGGTGCAGTTCTTCATCATCCACGACGACAACCTTGGCCGCGCCTTGCAAGCGTTGTTGCTCAAGAAAGCCGCCGAGGGGGTGAAGGTCTATGTACTCTACGATCGGGTTGGCAGCCATGCCCTGCCCTCCGCTTACAGCCAGACCCTGCGCGACGGCGGCGTCAACATTCGTGCGTTTGCCACACGCCGAGGCTGGTTCAACCGCTTCCAGGTCAACTTCCGCAATCATCGAAAGATCGTCGTGGTGGATGGTGTACAAGGCTTTGTCGGCGGTCACAACGTGGGGGACGAGTACATGGGTGCCAAACCTAAACTCTCTCCTTGGCGCGACACTCACGTACAAGTCAGCGGCCCGGTGCTGGCTTGCCTGCAAGAGTCCTTCGCGGAGGATTGGTTCTGGGCCGCACGGCAGCTACCGCCGCTGATCCTGCCCGACACCTACCCCGAAGATGGCGTGCTCTGTCAGGTACTGGCCAGCGGCCCAGCCGACCCTCAGGAAACCTGTTCGCTGTTCTTTGTCGAAGCCATCCACTCGGCGCGTGAACGGCTGTGGATCACCAGCCCCTACTTCATCCCCGATGAAGCGGTGACCGCCGCCTTGCGTCTGGCCGTGCTACGCGGTGTGGATGTACGCATCCTGCTGCCATCGCGCGCAGACCATCGCATCGTCTATGCCGCCTCCAGCTTGTTCGCGTTCGAAGCGGTGCGCGCTGGCGTTCGGATGTTCCGTTACGGTCCGGGGTTCCTGCACCAGAAGGTGGTGCTCATCGACAACGAGATCAGTGCCATTGGCAGTGCCAACTTGGACAACCGCTCGTTCCGACTCAACTTTGAAGTGATGTTGCTGACGGTCGACCGAACCTTCTCCGATCAGGTCGAAGCCATGCTCATCCATGACTTCGAACTCGCCCGGGAAATCACTTCCGAAGACAGCCAGGACACCCATCGCCTGCAGCAACTGGGGATGCGCATTGCCCGACTGATCTCGCCGATTCTCTAGGCTTGTCTAGCGGTAAAGATCCTCGCGGGTCAGCGGCAGATCGTGGTGTCCATCAGCGAAAGGTTTGACCGCGAGGATTTGGTGCAGGTTGATCCGGCCCTTGGCGAAGGCGTAGGAACAACCCGCCAGGTACAGGCGCCAGATGCGCAGTGCTTTTTCCGGCACCAGCGTCGAAGCCTTCTGCAACTGGTTCTCCAGTCGGTCACTCCAGTGCTGGAGCGTACGCGCATAGTGCAGGCGTAAGCTTTCGACATCGACAATCTCCAGGCCCGCTTCGCTGATACGGGCAGAGATCATCGACAAGTGTGGCAGCTCGCCGTGGGGAAACACATAACGCTCAATGAAACTCCCCGCACCCCGCCCTACGGGACGGCCATCCACATGCTTGGCGGTGATGCCATGGTTCATCACCAGGCCACCCTCACGCACCGCACCGAACAGGCGCTGGCAGTACAACGCCAGATTGGCATGGCCGACGTGCTCGAACATACCGACGCTGACCACCTTGTCGAAGCGGCCATCCTGAGGCAGATCACGATAGTCGAGGATCTGTAGATCGACCTGCTTCTGTAACCCTTCAGCCTTGACCCGTTGGCGACCCAGCTTGAGCTGCTCCTTGCTCAAGGTGATACCAAAGACCTTGGCGCCAAATTCGCGCGCAGCAAAGCGCGACAACCCGCCCCAACCGCAACCGACGTCGAGCAGGTAGTCGCCCTTCTGCAAGCGCAACTTGCGGCACAGATGCTCGAACTTGTTTTGCTGGGCTTGCTCCAGGGTGTCCTGATCGCTTTTGAAGTAAGCGCAGGAATAGGCCATGTCCTGGTCCAACCACAGCTGATAAAAGTCGTTGGACAGGTCGTAGTGGTAGGAGATCGCCGCCTCATCGGTGGCCTTGTCGTGCTCACGGCGCACGGGTTGGTTGTCGACTTCATCCTTAAGCAGCGCTTCACTCAATTCATCGCAAACCCGAATCACCTCACTGATGGTGCCCTCCAGCTCCAGCTTGCCTTCAACGAAGGCAGCGCCCAGCTCGTCCAGGCTTGGATGGGTGAGCTGTGAGATCAGTTGTGGATCCTTGACCAGGATGGTGACCTGCGGCTTGGGCCCCAGATCGAACTCATGACCATCCCACAGCTTCAGGCGCAGTGGCAGTCGCAGGCTTTGCAGAACAGGTGGAAGTTGCGAAAGCATGAAGGGAGCCTCCCTTTCTTCGTCGGTCGTCACCGCAAAAGGGTAGTTCATCTGCGGAAAACTTCAGCTCATCATGACCATAGTCTGAGCCTATTCCCTCTGTTCCAGACCCTCCCAGAGCACTCTACCCACACGATAAATTGTATACAATCAGTCGCCTGGCAGACTAATCTTGGCGCCATTGTCGATTCTTCATCCTGGAGTAAAACAATGAAAACCTATGATGTGGTGATCATCGGCGGTGGCCCCGGCGGCTATAACGCTGCTATTCGTGCCGGCCAGTTGGGCCTGAGCGTAGCTTGTGTGGAAGGCCGTGCAACCTTGGGCGGGACCTGTCTGAACGTCGGTTGCATGCCATCCAAGGCGCTCCTGCATGCCTCGGAACTTTATGAAGCAGCCGTCGGCAGCGAGTTCGCCAACCTCGGTATCGAGGTCAAGCCGACCTTGAATCTCGCGCAGATGATGAAGCAAAAAGATGAAAGCGTGACCGGCCTGACCAAGGGCATCGAGTTCCTGTTCCGCAAGAACAAGGTCGACTGGATCAAGGGTTGGGGTCAGTTGGCAGGGCCGGGGCGAGTCAATGTCAGTGCCGAGGATGGCAGTGTCACTAAACTGCAGGCCAAGGACATCGTCATCGCGACGGGCTCCGAGCCAACCCCGTTGCCAGGTGTGACCATCGACAACAAACGCATTATCGACTCCACCGGCGCCTTGTCGTTGCCCAACGTGCCCAAGCACCTGGTGGTGATTGGTGCGGGAGTGATTGGCCTGGAGTTGGGTTCGGTGTGGCGGCGCCTGGGTAGCCAGGTCACGGTGATCGAATACCTGGACCGCATCTGCCCAGGCACCGATGAAGAAACTGCCAAGACCCTGCAGCGCGCACTGGCCAAGCAAGGCATCAGCTTCAAGCTGGGCAGCAAGGTCACTCAAGCCACCGCCTCAGCAGAGACCGTCAGCCTGAGCCTGGAACCTGCCGCAGGTGGGGCCAGCGAAAGCCTCGAAGCAGACTACGTACTGGTCGCCATTGGCCGTCGCCCTTACACCCAGGGCCTGGGTCTGGAGAGCGTCGGCCTGGAAACCGACAAGCGTGGCATGCTCAGCAATGAACATCACTGCACTTCAGTGCCAGGCGTGTGGGTGATCGGTGACGTGACCTCTGGCCCGATGCTCGCGCACAAGGCCGAAGATGAAGCAGTGGCCTGCATCGAGCGGATTGCCGGCAAACCCCATGAGGTCAACTACAACCTGATTCCCGGGGTGATCTACACCCGCCCGGAACTGGCCAGCGTTGGCAAGACCGAAGAGCAGCTCAAGGCCGAAGGCCGCGAGTACAAAGTCGGCAAGTTCCCTTTCACCGCCAACAGCCGGGCCAAGATCAACCATGAGACCGAAGGCTTCGCCAAAGTCCTGGCCGACGCCAAGACCGACGAGGTACTCGGCGTACACCTGGTCGGCCCGAGCGTCAGCGAAATGATCGGTGAGTTCTGCGTGGCCATGGAGTTCTCGGCGTCGGCGGAAGACATCGCCCTCACCTGCCATCCGCACCCGACCCGTTCCGAAGCCTTGCGCCAGGCGGCGATGAACGTCGAAGGCATGGCCATGCAGATCTGACCTCAGTCAGCTCGCAGCTCTGACCTGCTCACCTGCGGCGCTGGTCGCCGCAGGTTCAGCAGCAGGTGGGCGAACAAGCCAAAGATCAGCCCCCAGAACGCCGCCGACAGGCCCAGAAATGACATCCCCGAAGCCGTCACCAAAAAGGTGATCAGCGCCGCTTCTCGATCGCTCGGTACACTCATCGCCCCTGCCAACGCGCCGCCAATCGCACCGAACAAGGCCAGCCCGGCCAACGCGGCGATCAGGGCTGCTGGAAAGGCAGTGAACAGTGAGACCAGCGTTGCCCCGAACACGCCCAGCAACAGGTACAACACACCGCCGCTTACGCCTGCCCAATAGCGCTTGCGCGGATCGTCATGGGCTTCGCGGCCTGTGCAGATGGCTGCCGTGATCGCCGCCAGGTTCAGGCCATGACAACCAAAAGGCGCCAGCAGCACACTGGCCAAGGCATTGCTGGCAATGATCGGACTGGCTGGCGTTTGATAGCCGTCATTGCGCAACACGGCGATACCCGGGACAAACTGCCCGGTCAGCGCCACCATCACCAGCGGCAGGCTGATGCTCAACAGCGCATGCCAGCTGAACGCTGGCAGGGTCCAGACCGGCGTCGCCAAGCCGACCACCAGTGCAGAACTATTCAATTCGCCACTGAAGACAGCGATGCTCACCCCACACACCAGTACCGCCAATACCGCATAGCGCGGCGCCATGCGCTTGAACAGCAGGTAAGTGACAAACATCGCTAACACCAGCAACGGCTGCGACTTCAACGACGTGAACAAGCCCGTACCGAAGCTGAACAGGATGCCCGCCAGCATCGCGGCGGAGATCGCCGGGGGCAGCTTGCTGACGACCCGGTCGAAGGCACCAGAAACCCCCACCACAAGGATCACCAGGTTGGCGACGATGTAGGCACCGATCGCTTCAGCAAAAGCAATATCCGGCAGCAACGCCACCAGCAAGGCCGAGCCCGGCGCCGACCAGGCAATCACCACTGGTACTTTGAAGCGCAGGCTGAGCACCACACCCAGTACCCCACTGCCGATGGAAATCGCCCAGACCCATGACGACAGTTCAGCTGCCGACAACTGTGCGCTGTGGGCAGCCTGGAAAATGATCACCAAGGGGCCGGCGTAGGAAATCAGGGTGGCGATGAAGCCGGCGACCAAGGCAGAGAGGGAGAAGTCCTGGAATACATTCTTCATGTTGTTTCTTATTGTCATGATGGCGCCCCCGAAAGTATGGGTTCGGGATAGGCATCATCGCTGGCAACGCCAGCCCCCACAAGAACACTCCCGGTACTTGTGGGAGCCGGCCTTGCCGGCGATGGGCTCAACCCGACGTCAAGCGTCCTGCAACGCCCGCGGCCGCTGGCTGCGCGCTTCACTGGCAGGCTTGGGCGCACTGAGCAGCTGGAAGTCAAAATCCATCTCGGCAAATCGCCCTTCTATACCGCGCGCATCGGCGGCTGCCGCATCCTCGACAAAACGCAGCTCGCCAATCAGGCCATCACGGGTGGCGTAGGCGAAGTCGTCCCACAGATACTCATCACCCGCCAGGTTGATCTGGGTGGTCAGGTGCCGGTAACCCGGAGCCGAGATGAAGAAGTGGATATGCGCCGGGCGATTGCCATGGCGGCCAAGCTGATTGAGCAGTTCCTGGGTCGGCCCGTCTGCTGGGCAACCGTAACCCGAGGGGACGATGCTGCGCGCTCGGTAGCGGCCCTCGGCATCGGTAACAATGCGTCGACGCAGGTTGTAGTCCGACTGGGTGCTGTCGAAATACGAGTAAGTACCCTGGGTGTTGGCATGCCACAGGTCCACCACCGCACCGGCCACCGGCTGGCCCTGCTCATCCAGCACGCGCCCCTGAAGAAACATCACCGTGCCCGGATCAACCCCATCGTCCATCCGCACTTCGCCTTCGGCCATCGGTGCACCCGCCACATACAGCGGCCCTTCGATGGTCCGCGGGGTGCCACCGCTGATACCGGCTTCGGCATCCTGAGCATCCAGTTGCAGGTCCAGGTAGTGTTCAACACCAAGCCCTGCCACCAGCAGGCCTGCTTCCTGGCGACTGCCCAGACGGTTCAGGTAATCCACTGCCTTCCAGAACTCATCCGGGGTGATTTGCAGGTCCTCGATGATGCGCGCCACATCGTTGACGATGCGGTTGGTCACCCGCTTCATGCGCAGGCTGCCCAGGTCGTTGTTAAGGCCGCTGACTTCTTCGAAGAATTTCTGGATATCGGCAGTGTGAGCAATTTTCACGGTCATGATGGTTTACCTCGAATTGTTGTTATCGGCACTTGGTGTTCAGCGGTCGTCGCTGTGGATTGATGACGGATGGCGGCACAGGCCGTTGATTTCGATGGCCATGTAGGGGAACAGCGGCAACTGCATCAGGGTGTCGTGCAGCGCCTCGATACTGGGCAGGTCGAACACGCTGTAGTTGGCGTAGTGGCCCGCAATTCGCCACAGGTGGCGCCAGCTGCCTTCGCGCTGCAGGCGTTGAGCCAGTTCTTTTTCGTCAGCCTTGAGCCGGGTAGCGAGGGCCGGGTCCATGTCCAGCGGCAAGTTCACGGTCATTTTCACGTGGAACAACATGGCATCTCTCCTTACTTGCGGCTGAAGAACGCCAGGCGCTCTTCATCCAGGGTCAGGCCCAGGCCTGGGGTGCGGGGTACGTGCAGAGCAAAGTCGCGATAGACCGGCGCTTCGATAACGATCTCTTCGGTCAGCAGCAGCGGGCCGAACAGCTCGGTGTGCCAGGTCAGTTTGTTCAGGGTGACAAAGGCGTGAGCAGCGGCCAGGGTGCCGATGGAGCCTTCGAGCATGGTTCCACCGTATAGGGCGATCCCCGCTGCTTCGGCAATCTGTGCGGTGCGCAGTACGGCACGCGGGCCACCGTTCTTGGCGATCTTCAAGGCGAAGATGCTGGCAGCACCGTCGGCCGCCAGACTAAAGGCGTCCTCGACGCTTTCGATCGATTCATCGGCCATGATCGGCGCCGGACTGCGCTGGTTAAGACGTACCTGGCCGGCCCGGTTGATGCGCGAAATTGGCTGCTCGACCAGGTCAATACCGTTGTCACCCAGCACCTGGCAGGCGCGAATCGCCTGGGACTCGTCCCAGTATTGATTGACGTCGACGCGCACACTGGCGCGCTCGCCCAACGCGCGTTTGATGGCAATCACATGCTTGAGGTCATGGGCGACTTCGTTGGCGCCGATCTTCAGCTTGAAGATGCGGTGGCGACGCAGGTCGAGCATCTGCTCGGCTTCGGCAATGTCTCGCGCGGTGTCGCCACTGGCCAGGGTCCAGGCCACCTCCAGGCTGTCGCGCACACGCCCGCCCAGCAGTTCGCTGACCGCCACACCGAGACGCTTGCCTTGAGCATCGAGCAATGCGCTTTCGATGCCGGAACGGGCAAAGGTGTTGCCTTTGATCACCTTGTCCAGGCGTTGCATGGCGGCATTGATGTTGCTCGCGTCCTGGCCAACCAATAATGGCGCGAAGTAGCTGTCGATGTTCTGCTTGATGCTTTCCGGGCTTTCGTTGCAATAGGCCAGACCACCGATGGTGGTCGATTCACCAAGGCCTTCAATGCCATCCGAACACTGCAGCCGGATGATCACCAGGGTCTGCTGCTGCATGGTGTGCATCGCCAGCTTGTGCGGGCGAATGGTGGGCAGGTCGACGATCAGCGTCGAGATGCGTTCAATCAGGGGATGACTCATTTAAATCTCCAGGCGCCGCTCAACCGAGGTCGCCGCCGCCGACCGGCAACACCGTGCCGGTGATGTAGGAAGCCTCGTCGGAGGCCAGAAAGAGGATCGCGCCGACCTGCTCGTCGAGGTTGCCGTAGCGCTTCATCAGGCTGCTATCGAGGGTCTGATCTACGATCTGCTGGTACCAGACTTTTTCCTCGGCACTTTGCTCGGTGCTGTTGCGCGGGACGCGGCGCGGCGGTGCTTCGGTGCCGCCCGGTGCTGTAGCGTTGACCCGCACGCCACGGCCTGCGGTTTCAAACGCCAGGCAGGCGGTCAGCGCATTCACGCCACCCTTGGCCGCGCCGTACGGCACGCGGTTGACGCTGCGCGTGGCGATAGAAGAAACGTTGACGATGGCGCCCCTGCCGCGTTCAAGCATGTACGGCAACGCCGCATGACAGCACCACAGGGTGGGAAACAGCGAGCGGCGTACTTCGGCTTCGATCTGTGCCGCTTCGTAGTGCTCGAAGGGCTTGGCCCAGATGGTCCCACCGACGTTATTGATCAGTACGTCGAGGCGACCGAAACGCTCTACCGCAGCCGCCATTACTCGACTGCATTCGCCGTATTGCTCAAGGTCGGCGGTCAGGCTCAGCACACCGTCACCTTGCAGTTCATGCACCAGTTCTGAGCGGTCTACAGCCACCAGCGTCGCACCCTCTTCAAGCAAGCGCTCACACAATCGGCGACCGATCCCCTGCGCCGCGCCAGTAACCAGCGCGACCTTGTTGGTGAATCTGTTCATGACAACCTCGAATAAAAAAGGGACCGACCGTACCCGCACGATGCGTCCGGCCCCATAAAACGGGTTCAGGCAGCGGCGGCGGCAAATTTTTCGTAGTAGAAGTTCGCCGGGCTGATGCCCTGTTCGCGGATGTACTGGCTGACCGCTTCGACCATCGGCGGCGGACCACACAGGTACACGTCGACATCGCCTTCGTTAAGGTGACGTGGCTCGATGTGCTGGGTGACATAGCCCTTGAGCGGGTGCTGGCTCTCGGGGTTGGCCACGCAGGCACTGAAGCTGAAGTTGGGAATGCGCGTGGCGAAGTCCTGCAGACGATCGAGCTCGACCAGATCGAAGTCGTTGGTTACGCCATAGATCAGGTGCAGTGGATGCTCGCTACCCTCCTCGGCGATCTTCTCGAGCATCGCGGTGAACGGCGCCAGCCCGGTGCCACCGGCCAACAACAGCAGCGGCCGGCGAATTTCACGCAGGTAGAAACTGCCCAAAGGACCAGCCAGAGTCATGCTGTCGCCGGCTTTGGCCAAACCGGTGAGGAAGCTGCTCATCAAGCCGCCCGGCACATTGCGAATCAGGAAACTGACCTCGCCATCCTTCTGTAGCGAGCTGAAGGAGTAGGCGCGGGTCTGTTCACTACCGGGCACGCCGAGGTTGACGTACTGCCCTGGCAGAAACGCCAGGCGGCTCAGCGCTTCGCCTTTGATCGACAGGGCTATGGTGCTGTCGGAGAGCTGGCGCACGGCACTGATGCTGGCCTGATAGCTGGACTGCTCGGTCTTGCAGACCTGCGACGATGCCGGCACCCGCACGACACAATCACTTTCTGCGCGCATCTGGCAGGTCAATACATAGCCCTGGGCAGCTTCTTCCTCGCTCAAGGCATCTTCGATGTATTCCTGGCCCTGGTCGTAACGGCCGGCCTCGGCAAAACATTTGCAGGTACCGCAAGCGCCATCACGGCAGTCCAGCGGAATGTTGATGCCCTGGCGGTAGGCGGCGTCAGCCACGGTTTCGTCAGCAGTGGCGTCAATGAAACGGGTAACCCCGTCCTCGAAATTCAAGGCGATCTTGTGCATGGCGCACCTCGCAGAAAAGCTGGATTCAGATGTGATAAACGTCGATGACCTGACGCACGTAGTCGTTCTTGAGCACCACCTTCTTGGCCTTGATCAGCGGCCGCTCGCCGCGCACATCAAGGGTGTAGAAACTGGTGCCGAAGTGACTGTCCACGGTCTTGTAGCGAAAGCTCAGGGTGTGCCAGTTGAAGCGCACCTTGCACAAGCCTTCGCCCTGCTCCAGCAGTTCAATGTTGCTGATGTTGTGCGAGGTCCGCGTGTCGGGCATGGTCGCGCTTGAGCGTTCGGTCTTGATCCGGAACACCCGGTCTTCCAGGCCGCCGCGGTTGCCGTACCAGATCAGCGAAATTTCCCGTTGCGGGTCTTCGGTGAGCTGGTCGTTGTCATCCCAGGCCGGCATCCAGAAGGTGGCGTCGGCGGCGTAGCACTCCAGCCAGTTATCCCACTGGCTGTCGTCCAGGTAGCGCGCCTCTTCGTAGAGAAAGTCGCGCACGTGCTCGAAGGAGATGCTCATTGCACGGCCTCCACTGGGATCAGTTCCTGCTCGGCGGCGAGCGCCTTGAGCATGGTTTCCTGCCAGTACTTGTGTTGCAGCACAAACAGGCCTTCGTCTTCGGTGCGTACGCCGCTCAGTTGCGGATGCAGATCGATTTCCTGGGCAGCCGCATCAGCGCCTTCGACCCAGTGGGTAGCGCCACGGGACATGTCGTTCCAACCGCGCCCGCCCTGATAGCCCATCTGGCAGGAGCGGAACTCTTCAAGGTCATCCGGGGTGGCCATGCCGCTGACGTTGAAGAAGTCTTCGTACTGACGGATACGTTGCGACCGGGCCTCGTCACTCTCGCCTTTGGGCGCAATGCAATAGATGGTGATCTCGGTCTTGTCCACGGCGATTGGCCGAGCGATACGGATCTGCGAGCTGAATTGGTCCATCAGGTAGACGTTCGGGTACAGGCACAGGTTGCGCGAGTTCTCGATCATCCAGTTGGCGCGCGCCTGGCCAAAATCGGCTGCCAGCTCATCGCGACGCTCGAACAGCGGGCGATCCTCGGGGTTGGCCCAACGGGTCCAGAGCAACAGGTGACCTTTGTCGAAGGAGTAGAAACCACCGCCGCTTTTGGCCCAGCCACCAGCACTCATGGTTTTCACTTCACCACCGGCCTCGCGCTGTTTGCGCTGGTTCTGGGTGGCGGCGTAATTCCAGTGCACGGCACTGACGTGGTAGCCATCGGCGCCATTCTCGGCGGTCAGCTTCCAGTTACCCTCGTAGATGTAGGAGGACGAGCCGCGCAGCACTTCCAGACCTTCCGGAGACTGGTCGACGATCATGTCGATGATCTTTGCCGACTCGCCCAGATGCTCAACCAACGGCACCACGTCCGGGTTCAGGCTACCGAAGAGGAAACCGCGATAGGACTCGAAGCGGGCGACCTTGGTCAAGTCGTGAGAGCCTTCGCAGTTAAAGCTCGCCGGGTAGCCGGCATCAACCGGATCCTTGACCTTGAGCAGCTTGCCGGAGTTATTAAAGGTCCAGCCGTGGAACGGGCAGGTATAGGACGAGCGGTTTCCACTCTTGTGCCGGCAAAGCATCGCACCGCGGTGGCTGCAGGCATTGAGGAAGGCGTTGAGCACGCCATCCTTGTTGCGCGCGATGAAAATCGGCTGGCGCCCCATGGTGGTGGTGAGAAAGTCGTTCTTTTCAGGAATCTGGCTTTCGTGGGCAAGGTACAGCCAGTTGCCCTCGAAGATGTGTTTCATTTCAAGATCGAACAGACGGGGGTCGGTGAACATCTCTCGCTTGCAGCGATAGACGCCCTTCTCCTGATCTTCTTCAAGCAGGGCATTAACGTAATCGAATCCCAGGGACATGGCCGGGGCCTCCGTTGTTATTGTGTTCAGGCCATGTCAGGTTAAGGAGCGCGAGAAACGGCAAATATCCGCTTTGTGCAGACCTTTATCCGTTTTCTGCAAAGTGTCAGGAACGACGCTTGAGGGTATCGGAGGGCAGTTCGCCGAACAGCGACTTGTAGTTTTCCGAGAACCGGCCCAGGTGAACGAAGCCATAGTCCATGGCAAGTTCGGTGATGCTGCGCACCGGGCAGTTGGAGTCGGCAAGGCAGGCGTGGATGCGTTCGAGTTTCTTCTGGCGAATGTAGATTTTTGGCGTGGTAGCGGCATTGCGTTCGAACAGCGCATAGAGCGAGCGCAGGCTCATGCTGGCCTGACGCGCCAATTGCTCGCTGCAGATATCCAGCTTGAGGTTGCCTTCGATGTAGCCGGCAATCCGGTCGAAGGTCACGGCTTGACTGTTCAAGGCTTCACGGCTGACGTTGGTCGGCATCAAGGTCAGCATCTTGCTGGCAACGATCTGGCTGTAGTGCTCCTGCACCCGCAGCAGCGGCTCACTGGCTTCGGCTTCGTGACAGACCATGGCCAATAACCCAGCAAACCCTTCCAGCGCCAGCAACTGGTAGTGATTCTGAATAAAGCGTACGCCTTCACCGGGACGCTGCCAGCGTTGTTCATCGCAAACACTTTCAAGCAAGCGATTGGGCAGTTTGAGAATGAATTTTTCGCAGTCGGCCGAATAGGCCAGATCCACCGGCTCGTCCGGATTGATCAACAGCAGCTCACCGGGCCCCAGCAAGCGCTCATCGCGACCACGTCGCCACAGGCAATGGCCGCGCAGCAGAATTTGCAGGTGAAAGACGTCTTCCAACGCAGCCGACATCACCCGCACTTCGCCACCGTAGCTGATCCGGCACAGATCGAGGCTGGCGAATTTGCGATGATCGAGGCACGCCTCGGGATGCCCGTAACGCGGCAGGCGGATGTGGTGCACGCCCACATGCTGATTGACATAGGTCGACACGGCATAAGGATCGGCACGATCGAAAACCCGGCTGCGCTCGCTGAGCAGGGGACTCTCCATACCAGGACACTCGTTGTAGTTATCCTGCGAGTCTAAGCGATAGCAGCACACTGCGACCAATCCCGGGATGGACGGTGTGTTTCCAATCAAGACTTGTAGCAGCCACTGACTTGCTTGATTTTGTGGGAGCAGGCAAGACCGGTTCCCACAGGCATAAGCGTTACAACAAGGTCCAGGTGTAACTCAGAATCACCCGATTTTCATCAATATCCGAGCGATAGTTCGACCGCGCCATGGCATTGCGCAGACGGATCCCCAGCCCTTTGAACACACCGCTCTGCACCGCATAGCCCAGGTCCAGATCACGTTCATGCTCCTTGCCCTCAAAGCCCAGACCGGTGTCAACGTTGTTGCCCTTCAGGTAGCGCACGGTGGCGGTCAACCCTGGTACGCCCATGGCGACGAAGTCGTAGTCATAACGCACCTGCCAGGAGCGTTCATCGGCATACGAAAACTCATAGGTCGGCACTTCGTTACCCAATGGTGAAATGTTCGGAAATACTCGAGGAAAAGCGTTCTCGCCAAATATTCCCTGATAACCCACGCTGAACGTATGCCCGCCACGCTTGGCCGACAGCAGCGAATAGAACGCCTGGTTGTCGATGTCGCCGATACGGCTTTCGCCCTGCTCCTTGGCGCTGAAATACCCAATGTTTGCCCCTAACACCCAATCGCCCACCGGCTGACTGTGCTTGAGCCCGACAAAACCCTGCTGATAGATATCCTCAAGTCGGCCATACCAGAGGCTCAAAGTGCTGCGGTTGGCGTTGAAGCTGTAGTCGCCCCCGGCAAAATTGAAGGCATCACTGTCGGCCTGACGCTGCGGTAAGTGTCCAAGCATGGCTATCAGCTTTTCATCACCGGCTTCGTTGCGCAGGCTGGTGGAGCTCAGGTGCCCAGCCTGCAAGGTCAGGCCATTAATCTCGGATGAGCTGATGCTGGCGCCTTGGTAGGTTGGCGGCAGCAGGCGTGAATCGTTGTACTGCAGGATCGGCAGATTGGTCTGCAGTTCACCGACCTTGAGTTCGGTTTTTGAGTAGTGCAGCTTCAAAGTGGCGCCTGCCCGGCTGTATTCATCCGCCGCGCGGCCATCGTCCTGAACTGGCAGCAGGCCGGTACCGGTGCGGTCAGGGCTGCTGTCGAGCTTGATGCCGAGCAGGCCGATGGCATCGAGGCCAACGCCAACGATTCCCGGGGTGTAACCTGACTTGAAATTGAGGATGAAGCCCTGCCCCCACTCCTCGGCCTTGGACTGTTGATTGGCGCCGACTATGCCGGAGAAATCACGGCTGAAGTAGTAATTGCGCGCTTGTAGCGTCGCCGTGGCGTCCTTGAAGAAGTCCGGTTCGGCGGCCTGGACAGAGAAACTCAGGGCGAGCGAAGTTAGCAACCCGGCTGGACGGAGGTTGTTCATGATGAGGTGCTCTTTTTATTGTTGTTTTTGATTTAAGAACTGCGGCGTCTGCATCGCGGGTTCGGCTAGACCGCTGACTGCAACTCAGCGTGGGCCTGCGCCACACTCCGACTGGCAAACACCATCATCGCGACCGCCGCCACGGCCCCCGGCACGGCAAAAGCCATGAAGTTCAGCGCCAGCGGCAGCTGAATCCCCAGCAGCAGACCGCCCAGAATCGGCCCAACAATCGCCCCACTGCGACCAATCCCCGACGCCCAGCCAAGGCCCGTGGAGCGAATGCCCATCGGGTAGTACTGAGCGACACAGGCGTACGCCAGAATCTGCGTGCCGATTGTGGTGGCCCCTGCAATGGCAATTAGCAGGTACAGCACTGCTGTCGGGCTCTTGAAACCCAACAGGCTGATCGACAACGCTGCCAGTGCAAAGAACACCACCAGGACCCGGTCGAGCCTGAAGCGATCACCAATCCAGCCGCCGCCCACCGCGCCGAAAATCGCACCGAAGTTGAGCACAAGAAGAAAAGCCAGGCTCGAGCCCAAACCGTAACCGGCATTGTTCATCAGTTTTGGCAGCCAGGAGTTGAGCGCATAGACCATCAACAGGCAGCAGAAGAACGCCACCCAGAGCATCAAGGTGCTCAGTGTCCGGCCTTCACGAAACAACTGCGGCACCGAGCCACCGTCCTGAGCACCGGTGACCACCTCCAGGCGATCGCCCGGCTGCGGTTGATAACTGGGCTCTACCCGCTGCAGCAGTTGGCGGGCTTGTTCAGTACGTCCCTGACGCACCAGAAATCCCAGGGATTCGGGCAAAAAGCGCAGGATCAACGGCAACAGCAGCAAAGGGATGATTGCCACGTAGAACACCGACTGCCAGCCAAACGCCGGCAACAGAACGATGCCCAAACCTGCGGAGAGCATGCCGCCGACCGAGTAGCCGCTGAACATGATCGCCACCAGGGTGCTGCGCATGCGCTTGGGGGCATACTCGTTCATCAATGCCACCACATTGGGCATCACCCCGCCGATGCCCAAACCCGCCAGGAAGCGACAGATGCCAAACTCGGTAGGGTTGCGGGCAAAACCATTGAGCACAGTGAAGCCGCTGAAGAGGATCACACAGATCATGATGGCTTTCTTGCGCCCGATGCGGTCCGACAGCGGCCCGAACAACAAGGCACCGAACATCATGCCAAACAGCGCGTAGCTGCCCAGGGCACCGGCCTGCAACGGGGTCATGCCCCACTCCTGCATCAACGCCGGCAACACCACGCCATAAATGACCAGGTCATAGCCGTCGAAGATGATGATCAGCGCGCACCAGAACAGCACCCGCCAGTGAAAGGCATTGAACTTGGCCTGATCGATCAGGCTATTGATATCGATCGCTCGCATGTGGCGTGTCTCTTTTGTTGTTGTTATCGAAACCCGAATGGCGAACCTGTCGAGCAGTGTTCGCAGCCTCAGGTTAGGAGCAGTACAAAAGGGCCAATAGCCGTTTCCTGCGAATCGCTATCCAGTTTGCGCAAGGGCTGACAAGGTGTCAGCGATGCCGTTTGAAGGTGGCCGACGGCAGCTCGCCGAAGCGTTGGCGATAGCTCTCGGCAAAGCGCCCCAGGTGCAAAAATCCGTAGTCCAGAGCGATCTCGGTGACGTTGCGCACCGAGCTTGCCGGGTCCTGCAAGGCAGCATGAATCCGCTCAAGCTTGCGCTGGCGCACATAGCCCTTGGGTGACAAGCCGGCATGCCGTTCGAACAAGGTGTACAGGGAACGCTCACTGACCCGCGCCACATTCATCAGTTGCGCAACACTGATGTCCTGCTCCAGATGGGCATCGATGTAGGCCGCCAACTGTTCAAACGAATGGGTTTGCTGCACAGGTTCAGCACGCTGCACGTTGTTGCCCAGCAAACTGAGCAGCTTGCTGGCAACGATGCGTCCGTAATGCTCCTGTACCTGCAGCAGCGAGTCAGTAGATTCCGCCTCTGCGCAGATCAACCCGAGCAGGCCGATAAACCCTTCCAGCTCCCCGGTGACATGACGCGCACGGCTGAAGCGAATGCCGCCATCGGGCAACTGCCAGCGCTGCTCCAGGCAAGCCTGCTCCAACAAGTTGACCGGCAGCTTGAGGATGAACTTCTCGCAGTCGGCAGAATACGTCAGGTCTACCGGATCGTCCGGGTTGATCAGCAGTAGTTCTCCGGGCACGTAGTGATGCTCGTCGCCACGACAGCTGGACCGGCAATGGCCCTTGAGCAGAATCTGCAGGTGATACAGGGTACCTAGCGCGGGCGAAGTAATCCGTGCCTTGCCACCGTAACTGAGGCGGCACAGATCCAGGCTGGCAAATTTTCGGTGATTGATGCTCGCCTGCAGGTCGCCAGTCCTGGGCAAGCTCAGGCTATGACCACCGACATGCTGATTCACATACTCGGACACGGCATAAGGGTCGGCGCGCTGAAACACACAACTACGCTCGCTCAACAGGTGGCTGCTCATGGGCTGCCCTCTTCTTATTCTGGCTGGATGATATCCACAGGGTCTGGTTATCCACAGAGCGCCAGCTTGCGTCAGCCACAGCAGGCAGTCCAATATCTGTTGGGTAGGCAACAATACCCAGGAGGTATCATGGAACTGCGCCATCTGCGTTACTTCCGGGTGCTCGCGCAGACCCTCAACTTCACCCGCGCTGCCGAGCAATTGCACATTGCCCAACCGCCCTTGAGCCGGCAGATACGTCAGTTGGAGGAAACCCTGGGGGTCGAGCTGCTGGAGCGCAGCCGTCCACTGCGCCTGACCGAAGCTGGGCGCTACTTTTACGAACAAAGTGCGATGCTGCTTGATCAGCTTGAACAGATTTCCGAAGGTACGCGGAGGATAGCCAATAGCGAGCGACAATGGCTGCGCATTGGTTTCGCCCCTTCGACCTTGTATGACCTGTTACCGGAGCTGATTCGCCAATTGCGCCGCAACGAAGCGTTGGAGCTGGGTCTGCAGGAAATGATCACCCTGCAACAGGTCGAAGCACTAAAAGCCGGACGCATCGATATCGGCTTTGGTCGCATCCACATCAACGACCCAGCCATCGACCAGCAGGTACTGCGCCAAGACCCGCTGGTGGTGGCCCTGCCCTGCGGCCATCCGTTGATCGGCCAGCCGATTGATCTGGTGCGCCTGGCCTTTGAACCTTTTGTCCTCTATCCGGCCACGCCGCGTCCGAGTTATGCCGATCACATCATGGCGTTGTTCGCCGGCCAAGGGCTCGCGGTGCACGTTATCCAGTGGACCAACGAGCTACAAACCGCGCTCGGTCTAGTGGCCGCGGGCCTGGGGATAACGTTGGTGCCCGCTTCGGTCCAGCGCCAGCACCGCGACGATATTGTTTATGCACCACTGAGCGAATCAGCGGCGGTTTCACCGATTATCCTCAGTCGCCGCCTTGGGGATAACTCGCCGCAGGTCAGGCATTGCCTCGAACTGATCAAGCGCATGGCCGACCACTAAGATCGGCCACACACCACTTATCCAATGGCCATAGTTTTATCCACAGGCCCGGAGTAGAAGCGTTCAGCCAGGAATGGGGTGATATCCACAGGCGAGGTTTCCTCGTGCAGTGCCTTGTCGATCATCACCCCGGTGATCGCCGAGGTCAGGATACCGGTGCGAAAGTGTCCACAGGCATTCAGATAACCGGACACCTCCGGCACCGGTCCAAGGATGGGCAACTCATCGGGAGATCCCGGCCGCAAGCCGGCCCAGGTACGTTTGAGATTGATCTGCGCCAGCTGCGGAATACAGCGAATTGCGCCCTGCACCAAGCCGTTGATTTCCGGGAAGGTGTTGCTGACGTCGAAGCCCTTATCTTCGGTGGTGCTGCCTATCAGGATTTCGCCGTTGTCCTTCTGCGCCATGTAGCAATCACTGGTGGTCAGGCAACCCTGCAGCAGCTTGGGCATGCGCTCGGTGAGAATGATCTGGCCCTTCACCGGAGAAACCGGAATGCGCAGGCCTGTGGCCTGTTCACTGAGTTCAGCTGCCCAGGCACCGGCGGCATTGATCAAGGTCTGGCAATGAAAGGTGCCTTCTTCGGCGGTCAGCACACCACTGACCCGCGAACCTTGGTGCAGCACACCGGTGACATTGGTGTTGTGGAAAAGATCCACACCATTCTGGCGCGCGGCTTCCATATAGGCATCCGCCAGGCGGAATGGGCTGACTTGGTGATCACAGAGAAACTCCAGAGCACCACGCGCCTGATGGCTGACCGCCGGTTCCGCCCGGCGCAGGGTCTGGCGATCGAGCCAGTGCACCTGCTCGGCCAGGTGCGGGATTTGCGCGACGATGTGTTCGGCGTACAGCTGGTCTTCATCGTCGTAGATCACATACTTCAGGCCTGTGCGTTCGAACTTGAAGTCCATGCCGTGACGCTCGATCAACTCTTGGTGCAGCTGTGGATAAAGTGCATTGGATTGCAGGGCAAAGTCGAAAAACGACTGCGGCAGGATATGCGGCGTACTGGCATCCACGGCCACGGCAGCACCGTGTGCCTGGCGCTTATGCTGGGCCGACATCATCCGAAAGAAAATCACCCCGCAGCCCAGGCCAACCGACTCACCTATCGCCCATAAGCCACCCGCCGAAGCCCGCGTAGCATTGCCGGGGCGTTTGGCATCAATCAGGGCGATCTTCAGATTCTTGCGTTTGGACAGCTGATAAGCGCAGGAGGCGCCGATAACGCCACCGCCGGCAATGACTACGTCATAGGTTCTGTTCATGCGTTAGGCCTCCGTGCCAGCTTGCTGAAATGCCGAGAACGGAATCGGGTCGATCGGAAAGCGCGGGCGTAGCCAGCCGACATCAACGCGGCCAGTGGCTTGGCGCAAACGGTCGCTGCAATACCCCACGCACATACGCCCCTGACAGTCGCCCATGCTCACCCGCGTGCGCATTTTCAACCCGGCCATGTCTTGCACACCCTGCTCCAGGGCCAGGTCGATATCACTTCGAGTCACGTGTTCACAGCGGCAGATCACCGTATCAGCCTGGGGCAAATCGATCTGCCGCGTCCCCCGCCGGGTATAACGTTCTACCCCGGCACGAAAGCGCTTGATGGCTGCCAACTGACCCAGATACTGCTCGCGCAGTTCGATGGCCTGCTCGGCATTGAGCACTTCGCGCTGCAACAGGATCGACACCGCAGCAATGCGCCCGGTCAGCATGGCGGCCTCACCACCACGGATACCGCCCATGTCGCCGGCCAGATGAATGTGTGGCTGGCTGCTCTGTTGCCAGACGTTACTCTTCGCGCGCAGATAACCGTCATCACTGAAGCCATGCTCCAGCCCTAACTGCTGACTTAATTGAGTGCGTGGGATGAAGCCGTAGCCTACCGCGAGCGTTTGCGCAGATTCACGCTGGGCGCGACTGTGGTCGGGCTTCCAGTTGTTGTCATAAGGCGCCACGATGACTTGGGCAAGCTCGCCTTCACCCTTCGCCTCAACCACACCCCAGCCGTAATACATCGGAATGCCATTGAGCTTCATGTAGCCAAGCATGCTCAAGCCATCGAGGAACAATTGCGGCTTGTTCAGCAGTGCCAGACTCTCTTTGGCGATTTTGCCGAACGCGCACGCCTCATAGACACCGGCAACTTTCGCCCCGGCGGCGTGCAGTTGGCAGGCCACCAGCGGCAACAATGGGCCGGTACCCGCAATCACCGTGCTGCCCAACGGTTTGACGACACCGCTCTTGATCTGCAACTGCAAGCCACCGAGCAACTGAACGCCGGGCAGGGTCCAGCCTGGAAACGGGATGTTGCGCTCGTGGCATCCCGCCGACAGCACCAGGTGCGAGTAGTCGATTTCGTGCAACGTTTCTTCACCGTCAAGCACCATCAAGCGCTGCTCATCACCGCCGACTACCCGGTGATTCAGGCGCAGGTCGATGCGGTCAGCGCAGGCGGCGAATTCCTTATGCAGGGTTTTCAGCGCTTTGCTGTAGCGCGCGCCCAGATAGCCCAGATCAACGCCTTCGCGCAGTGGCCCGCGGTACACAACCCCGCCTGGCCGCGAGGCCTCATCGAACAACAGACTGGACACGCCGTGACGCGCCAATTCGATAGCAGCGGCCATGCCTGCCGAACCGCCACCCACAATCACAGGACGCAGACTCATAGTGCCTCCTGCTCGGTAATACGGTTGCTCAGGGTTTCCACCTGCATACCGGGCTGAACCACGGTCTGGCAGGCGCGACGTTTAGGTCGGCCGTTGATTGAAACCAGGCAACAATGACACACGCCCATGCCACAAAAAGCCCCGGTCAATTGAGCGTGATCGTTGCGCGCCACCTGGCGCAGCCCCACAGCGTTGAGCACGGTCAGCACCGTTTCGCCGGAAGCGACTTCGACCGGTTGGCCGTTGAGATGGATGGTCATGTCAGCCCGCGACAGGGGCTGGATGTCGAGTTTTCGATCCAGTGTTTGCATAGCGCCTTTCGTCCGTGAAAAGGGTTTGGGACTAAGAACACTATGCCAATAACGGTCTCAATTCCTTGACCTAGGCCAACAACCAGACCTCCTGATCATGCTTTCGTATCGTTCCATCGAAGGATGCAAAACCGCGGTAGGTAAAAAAGAGCAATGTACCCAAACAGCAGGAAGACGGGAATTAGGCTGATCACGGATATTACAGTGGAAATCGGAATAACTTGATTGACCTTGTCAGTCAGGACCAGCCACCTTATTGGTAGGAATGACCTGACTAAAATAATCCATTTAATACTCCAGTAAATATCCATATCCGAAGCCTACCGCGCTTGCCACTCAATTTAACGATAACCTTACAAAAACACAAAACCCCGAAAACGGGGTTTTGGTAATATTTCGGCCGTCAGGTTTCGGATGTTGCACGCTGAGATTCAGCCCTAAATCCTGAACTGCGATACATGCTTATCGAGCGTCAACGCCAACTGCTCGATGGCGGATGCATTTCGCGATGCTGCTGAGATGCTCTCGCTGTTGCTTTGGGCCATCTGCGCGATGCGTTCGACATTGCGGGCAACGTCCTGGCTCGCAGCACTTTGTTCGTTAAGCGCCATTGAGATTTGATCGACCACGCCAACAATCTGGTTAGCACCACCACGAATCTGGTCAATGGCGGTGTTGGCCGAGTTGGCCAATAGCAACCCACTATTGACCTGTTCCACACCCACTTCCATCTGTTTGACAGCGTCTTGTGCACTGATCTGAATGCTCTGGATCATTTTGCCGATTTCAGACGTCGACGCGCCGGTGCGCTGCGCCAGCAATCTCACTTCATCGGCGACAACGGCAAAGCCACGGCCCTGATCACCTGCTCGTGCAGCCTCGATGGCGGCATTCAACGCCAATAGGTTGGTTTGCTCGGCAATTGCACTGATGACGTTGACGATGGAGGTGATTTGCTCAATGTCACGGCCCAAATCAGAAATCTGTAGAGCAGAACTCTGCACGGTACCAGCGATCAGGTTCATGCTTTGCAGTGTGTTTTGAATCACCATGCCACCCTCGATCGAGTGCTTTCCGGAGTCAGTCGAGATGCCATGTGCTTCACTTGCGCTGGCAGCGACATGACTGATGCTGACCGTCATTTCTTCAACGGTGGCAGCCATTGAAGAGGCTGATTGAGATTGTTCCAATGCTGCTGTGGACAAGGCATCGGAGGTGTGGGAAATCTCAGTGGCAGCGCTCAGTAACTTTTCAGCCCCGCTCTTGATCTCGGTGATCATTGTGCGCAACCGTGACTGCATTTCGGTAAATGCTTCGAGCAGCTTGCCAATCTCGTCATGGCCTACGTTATCGATTTGGATGTCGAGACGGCCCGCGGCAATATTTTTGGCAGCATCAACCGCCAGGTTCAAGCGCTTACGAATCGACGATGATTGGCCGTAGGCCATCACCAGCGCCGCCAGTGCCGCAATGAGGCCACCGAGGAACATGCTGAAATTGGCAGCGGTGGTGGCATCCTGCAAGGCCTCGGAGCGTGACGCCAAGAGCTTCTGCTCTTCCGCTTGCACGTCGGTAATCAACTTGCGCATGTCATCCATTTTTACTTTGTCCTGACGCCGGTTGATGCGTACCACCACATCGTCAAGCGTCGCTTTTCCTGCCGTCACAGAGCGCCTAAGGGCCACCGCCCCCTCGATGTCTTCGCGATACCATTGTTGCTGAGTTGCCTTAATCTGGCTCAAGCGTCCTTGTTGCACCGGGTTATCGGAGGTCAGCTGTTGAAGTTCCCCAAGCGACTTGTCGAAGCTCATTTTTCCAGCCGTCAAAGGTTCCAGAAAATCGTCTTCGCCACTCAGTGCAAAACCCCGCATCCCCGTCTCAATATTGGTGAGACTGATGAGGAGTTTATTGCTGATCTCGAGAACCTTGTAGGTGTGGATGTTCCAATTAGTGGTATCTTCGATTGTGCTGAAAGTATTGCGAACCAAACCGATCAAAATACAGATAATCAGAACAATTAAGCCAAAACCAGCGCTTAACTTCTGAATAATACTGAGTCTCGAAAGCATGGGATGACCTCAGGGTTAGATAAGCACTTATTGTGGTTATCGCTCAATTGTCGGGAAGCATAAGCTCGCGTCTTCTGCCAAGTCATTGCAGTAACGCATGCGCCCCCTCACATCTGCTCTGAAATGGCCTGAACCGAGCCCTGCCCAGCGATGAAAAAAGCTGAAAATTTCTGAATAACGATTTTTCAGCGCCAGGCCTGGTGCCCCTGTACCAACAACGAAGGGATTTCGTTGATGATCAGCCCCGCTCCAGCGCGCGGGGCGGTTCAGCAAGGCGTCTTGAAGGGCTTTCCATTAGGTTTGAGGCGGATGCCCTGCGCAAGTCGGGTCCATGGCAGATCGGCCGGGTCGGCATTCATGGGGCCCGGGGCCTTGGCGATCAAAATCTGCTCGGCAATTGCGCTGAAGTCGGCTCGAAAATGCACAGAGCTTTTGTTCACCACGAAGCTATTCTCTTCGGGCTGTATGCCTGCAATGCGAAAAAGGTTGCGGTCCAGCATCTGGCTTTTGCTTGAGCTGACGGCTATCTGCACGTCGTCGATTTTCAGGCACGCCACTGGCCCAACGTCCACGCGCATGCCGTTCATCATGGGGCCGTCAAATCGGCAGCGTCCGTCGGACAGGTGTATCACTTCGAAGCGCCCGCTCAGGGGCGTGTCGCCAAGTATGTTTGATTGTCCACCGAGTTCAAGTTCGACAAAGGCACCTACACCGGCATCAATCGCGACCTGGACAGCAATCGGATCGACGATAAGACCGACAGCGGCATTCTTGGCGCCATTGCGCAACAGTGCCTTGATCATGCCGGTGGTGTTGGAGTCGCCCCCAGCCCCCGGGTTGTCTTGTGTCGTCGATTTCGTGTCCCGGTCATTGTAGTCCTGGCTGATGCGTTAGTGTCTTGAGCGGCTAGTTCATTTACTAACGAAAAAGCTATTAGGCGCTTACAGCATGCGCAGCAGCGTCGGGATCATTAATCGCCATGCGAGGTTTGAGATAGGACGTTCGAGAATAGGTGACATCTCGGGTATCCCTGATGACAAACTGAAGAGGCAGATGGGTGTGTTGGTGCAGTCGGCGGTTGAAGCCATAGCACCCTTCCCACCCCATCGTTGAGGCGATCACCTTAACCGCTTGGTGAGTCATCACTCCTTCAGAAAGCCAGCGTAATCTGTCTACCGTCCAATCCATAAAATTCGCGAGCAAATTGCGGTCAACATATGAGCGCAGAGATTCATCAGGTTGGATACGCAACAGCATGGATGGGTTGGCCCCTCAGCGACAGATCCCGCGTCATCGTTCAAAGGCTGCGGTTGAGCAACCGACGCCAGAAATCAGGTGTAAAAAAGGCACCCAAAGGTGCCTTTTCGGTAGGTTTGAGGAGTAGTCGCAGCGATCCCTTAACTCCCAGCCTTGCGACCTTGGGTTCAGAATCCGACCGGCTATGCCCGTCGTCACTACTTCAGAGAAACCAGCTTTCTCAGCTGCCAAAATTACGGGGGGCTCTTGCTGGTACCCAGTCCCGACGAATGCGCAGTTGCGGTCCTCAACTACAAGGCTATACAGAGTGACACGCGTGTCAATCAAATACCTTAGTTCTCGGGCGACAGGTTTAATTCCCTGGATTTAGTTTTGGTTTAAACAGCAGCGATCGTTACTCTACCGTCACGGATTTTGCCAGGTTACGCGGCTGGTCAACGTCAGTCCCTTTGAGCACAGCCACGTAGTACGACAGCAACTGCAGCGGGATGGTGTAGAGGATCGGCGCCAGGGCATCGATGATGTGCGGCACGGCAATCACATGGGTACCTTCGCCATTGCTCATGCCAGCGTGTTCGTCGGCAAAGACAATCAGTTCACCACCACGGGCGCGCACTTCCTGCAGGTTGGACTTGAGCTTCTCCAACAGTTCGTTGTTCGGCGCAACGGTCACCACTGGCATGTCGCTGTCAACCAGCGCCAACGGACCATGCTTCAGTTCACCAGCCGGATAGGCTTCGGCATGGATATAGGAAATTTCCTTGAGCTTGAGTGCCCCTTCCATCGCCACCGGGAACTGCGCACCACGGCCCAGGAACAGCGTGTGATGCTTGTCTGCGAACAGTTCAGCGGTTTTCTCGACGATGGCGTCCATCGCCAAGGCTTCGCCCAGGCGCGTCGGCAGGCGGCGTAGCTCTTCGACCAGCTCGGCTTCGACTCCGGCCGCCAAGGTGCCACGGACCTGGCCCAGGGACAGGGTAAGCAGCATCAGCGACACCAGCTGGGTGGTGAACGCTTTGGTCGACGCCACACCGATTTCCGGACCGGCCTGGGTCAGCAGGGTCAGGTCCGACTCGCGTACCAGCGAACTGATGCCGACGTTGCAGATCGCCAGGCTGCCAAGGAAACCCAGCTCCTTGGCGTTACGCAGCGCCGCCAGGGTGTCGGCGGTTTCACCCGACTGGGAGATCGAGACGAACAGGGTGTCCGGCTGCACCACCACCTTGCGGTAGCGGAACTCGCTGGCCACTTCGACCTGGCACGGGATACCAGCCAGGCTTTCCAGCCAGTAACGAGCAACCATACCAGCGTGATAGCTGGTACCACAGGCCACAATCTGCACATTGCGTACTTTGGCGAACAGCTCGGCGGCTTGTGGACCAAAGGCCTGAACCATGACGTGGTCTTTGCCCAGACGCCCTTCCAGGGTGCGCTGCACCACGGTCGGTTGCTCGTGGATTTCCTTGAGCATGAAGTGGCGATAGGTACCCTTGTCGGCAGCTTCGGCGCCTTCGTGGTACTGCACGGTTTCGCGCTGTACCTTGGTTCCGCTGACATCCCAGATAGTCACCTGGTCGCGGCGGATCTCGGCGATGTCGCCTTCTTCCAGATACATGAAGCGGTCGGTCACTTGGCGCAAAGCCAGTTGATCGGAAGCCAGGAAGTTTTCCCCATGGCCCAGACCAATCACCAGCGGGCTACCGCTGCGGGCCGCCAACAGGCGGTCAGGCTGGCGGGCGCTGATCACTGCCAGACCATAAGCGCCATGCAGCTGCTTGACTGCGGCCTTCAGGGCATCGGCCAGGTCAGGAACGGTCTTCAAGGTGTGATGCAGCAGGTGGACGATGACTTCGGTGTCGGTCTCAGAGCTGAATACATAACCCAAGCTCTTAAGCTGTTCACGCAGCTCTTCATGGTTCTCGATGATGCCGTTATGCACCACCGCCAGCTCGTGACCGGAGAAATGCGGGTGGGCATTGCCTTCTGTTGGCGCACCGTGGGTGGCCCAACGAGTGTGAGCGATACCCAACTGGCCGGTCAGCGGATCGGCGGCAACAGCGGCTTCCAGCTCACTAACCTTACCGATGCGGCGACGACGCTCCAAGGTTCCTTGCTGGGTATAAACCGCTAGACCTGCGCTGTCATAACCGCGGTATTCCAGGCGTTTGAGGCCTTCGATGAGGATGGTGGTGATATTACGTTCGGCGACGGCACCAACGATTCCACACATTAGTTATGCTCCTTGGAGAGTGCGGCACAAATCACATGGACGCCGCGGGCTTCAATTTGTTCGCGCGCCTCAGTGGGCAAGCGCTCATCAGTAATCAGGGTATTGACGCTGCCCCAGGGCAGCTCGAGATTGGGGATCTTGCGCCCGACCTTGTCCGACTCGACCATCACAATCACCTCACGGGCCACTTCGGCCATGACCCGGCTCAGGCCAAGCAACTCATTGAACGTGGTAGTACCGCGCGCCAGGTCGATGCCATCGGCGCCAATGAACAGCTGGTCGAAATCGTATGAGCGTAGTACCTGCTCGGCGACCTGGCCCTGGAAGGATTCGGAATGTGGGTCCCAGGTGCCGCCGGTCATCAACAGTACTGGCTCATGTTCCAGCTCGCTCAGAGCACGGGCAACATTTAGTGAGTTGGTCATCACCACCAGGCCGGGCTGATGGCCGAGCTCGGGAATCATCGCCGCTGTGGTGCTGCCGCTGTCGATAATGATGCGCGCATGTTCACGGATACGTTCAACGGCAGCCCGCGCAATTGCTTGCTTATAGAGGGAGACGGGCTGGCTCTGATCGGCGATCAGTTCCTGCGGCATGGTCACCGCACCACCGTAGCGGCGCAGGAGCAGGCCGTTGGCTTCCAGCGCCGCGAGATCCTTGCGAATGGTCACTTCTGAAGTTTCGAAACGTTTGGCCAGCGCGTCGACGCTCACCTCTCCCTGTTCATTGAGCAAGGCGAGGATATTGTGGCGGCGTTGGGGGGTGTTACGTTTCGACATGGCGTCTTTAAGTTTCGTTTCGAAAGTTAGTGATGCCAATCAAAACCTAAAGCTTTCGGGGCGTCAAGTCGGGCGTGTGATTTTCCACTTGGAATATGTTATCCACAGCGCGCCTCTGAGCATAAAATCGACCACAGAATGCAAAAAGGCCGACTTATACACAATCCAGTCGGCCTTCTTTTTCATCTGTGTATAACTCAGGTCTTCTTGATCTTCTCTGGCCGCTTCCAGCCGTCGATGTTGCGCTGACGTGCGCGGCCAACCGCTAGCTGAGCAGCCTCGACATTCTGAGTGATCGTCGAGCCAGCCGCCGTGGTGGCGCCGTCAAGGATATCCACAGGGGCCACCAGAGAGTTGTTCGAACCGATGAACACGTCCTCACCGAGAACAGTCTTGAACTTGTTCGCGCCATCGTAGTTGCAAGTAATGGTACCCGCACCAATGTTGGTGCGTGCGCCGACCTCGGCGTCACCCAGATAGGTCAGGTGACCGGCCTTGGCGCCTTCACCCAGGTGAGCATTCTTCAGTTCGACAAAGTTACCCACATGGGCACGCGCTTCCAGCACGCTGCCAGGACGCAGACGGGCGAAAGGACCGGCATCGCTGCCTTCACCCATGATCGCGCCTTCGAGGTGGCTGTTGGCTTTGACCACGACGCCTTTGCGTAGGGTACTGTTCTTGATCACGCAGTTCGGGCCAATGACCACGTCGTCTTCGATGACCACACGGCCTTCAAGGATGACGTTGATGTCGATGAGCACGTCGCGACCCACAGTCACTTCACCACGCACATCAAAACGTGCCGGATCACGCAAGGTCACGCCCTGGGCCATCAGGCGACGCCCTGCACGCAGCTGGAAATGACGCTCAAGCTCTGCCAGTTGCCGACGATCGTTGGCGCCCTGCACTTCCATTGGGTCCAGCGGCTGTTCGGTGGCAACCACCAGATCATCGGCCACGGCCATGGCAATCACGTCGGTGAGGTAGTACTCGCCTTGGGCGTTGTTGTTCGACAGTCGTCCCAGCCATTCAGCCAGGCGTGCACCCGGTACCGCCAGAATCCCGGTGTTGCCTTCTTTGATGGCTTTTTGCGCGTCGTTGGCATCCTTATGCTCAACGATCGCTGCCACCTGACCCTGAGCATCGCGAACAATGCGACCGTAGCCGGTTGGGTCGTCCAGGTTAACGGTCAACAGGCCCAACTGCTCGGGAGTGACCTTGGCCAGCAGGCGCTTGAGGGTATCCACCTCAATCAGCGGCACATCACCATACAAGATCAGCACAGTATCAGCGCTCAGACCCGGCAAGGCTTGGGCCACGGCATGGCCGGTACCCAGTTGCTTGTCTTGCAGAACGAAATTCAGGTCATCGGCCGCCAAACGCTCACGCACCAATTCAGCGCCGTGTCCGATCACCACATGAATGCCTTGCGGCTGTAGCTCGCGGGCGCTGTGGATAACATGGCCGAGCATGGAATCGCCGGCGACCGGGTGCAGTACCTTGGGCAGCGCAGAACGCATGCGGGTGCCTTGGCCTGCGGCAAGAATAACGATATCGAGAGACATTGACGGGCTACCAATCCTGGAAGGTCAGTGAAGAGACCTGAATATAAATCGCAGAAAAAGAAAAAGGGTAGCCGAGGCTACCCTTTAACTCAATCGCAGCAGAAGTGATCGGCCTGAGCCAGATTACTTGCCTTTGCGCATTTGCTGGACGGTACGCAGCTGGGCTGCGGCCTCGGCCAGACGTGCGGCAGCGGCGCCGTAGTCGAACTCCGCGCCTTTTTCGTGCAGGGCGTTCTCAGCAGCCTTGAGGGCATCCTGAGCCTGAGCTTCGTCCAGGTCGGCAGCACGTTGCACGGTATCGGCAAGCACCTTGACCATGTTCGGCTGGACCTCGAGGAAACCACCAGAGATGTAGAACACCTCTTGGGCGCCACCCTGCTTGGTCAGCGTGATCGGACCTGGCTTCAGATTAGTGATCAGCGGCGCGTGGCCTGGAGCGATACCAAGATCACCCAGGTTACCGTGCGCAACCACCATCTCGACCAGACCGGAGAAAATCTCTCCTTCCGCGCTGACGATATCGCAATGGACTGTCATAGCCATCTGCTTGCCTCAACCTAATTAGCGCCCCTTGCGGGGCGCCGGGATTACAGTTTCTTGGCTTTCTCGACCGCTTCTTCGATGCCGCCGACCATGTAGAACGCTTGTTCTGGCAGGTGGTCGTAGTCACCTTTGAGGATGCCGCTGAAGCCAGCAATGGTGTCTTTCAGGGAAACGTATTTGCCTGGAGAACCGGTGAAGACTTCTGCCACGAAGAACGGCTGGGACAGGAAACGCTGAATCTTACGAGCACGGGATACCAGCTGCTTGTCGGATTCGGACAGTTCGTCCATACCCAGGATCGCAATGATGTCCTTCAGCTCTTTGTAGCGCTGCAGCACGTACTGGACGCCGCGAGCGGTGTCGTAGTGCTCGTTGCCGATGACGTTCGGGTCCAGCTGGCGCGAAGTCGAGTCCAGTGGATCGACCGCTGGGTAGATACCCAGGGAGGCGATGTCACGGGACAGTACGACGGTGGCGTCCAAGTGGGCGAAGGTAGTCGCTGGCGACGGGTCAGTCAGGTCGTCCGCAGGTACGTATACGGCCTGGATCGAGGTGATCGAACCTTCCTTGGTCGAAGTGATGCGCTCTTGCAGAACGCCCATCTCTTCAGCCAGGGTCGGCTGGTAACCTACTGCCGAAGGCATACGGCCCAGCAGTGCGGATACTTCGGTACCGGCCAGGGTGTAACGATAGATGTTGTCGACGAACAGCAGAACGTCGTTACCTTCGTCACGGAACTTCTCAGCCATGGTCAGACCGGTCAGCGCTACGCGCAGACGGTTTCCTGGTGGCTCGTTCATTTGGCCGTATACCAGAGCAACCTTGTCCAGTACGTTGGAATCCTTCATCTCGTGGTAGAAGTCGTTACCCTCACGAGTACGCTCACCCACACCGGCGAACACGGAATAACCGCTGTGCTCGATGGCGATGTTACGGATCAGTTCCATCATGTTTACGGTTTTGCCTACACCGGCACCACCGAACAGACCAACCTTACCACCCTTGGCGAACGGGCAAACCAGGTCGATAACCTTGATGCCGGTTTCCAGCAGGTCGTTGCCGCCTGCTTGGTCAGCGAACGAAGGCGCATCACGGTGGATGCCCCAACGCTCTTCTTCACCGATAGGACCGGCTTCGTCGATTGGGTTACCCAAAACGTCCATGATACGGCCCAGGGTCGCTTTACCGACCGGTACCGAGATCGCTGCGCCAGTATCGTTTACGTCCAGGCCGCGTTTCAGGCCTTCGGTGGAACCCATCGCAATGGTACGAACCACACCGTCGCCCAGCTGCTGCTGAACTTCCAGGGTGGTTTCCGCGCCAACTACTTTCAGCGCGTTATAGACACTCGGTACGCTGTCACGTGGGAATTCCACGTCGATGACGGCGCCGATGATTTGAACGATACGTCCGCTACTCATAGCTGGATCCTCTGAATATTTGAACCGTTAAACCGCGGCAGCGCCGCCGACGATTTCCGAGATCTCTTGGGTGATCGCAGCCTGACGCGCCTTGTTGTAGATCAGCTGCAATTCGCTGATCAAATCACCGGCGTTGTCGGTGGCGTTCTTCATCGCGATCATCCGGGCAGCTTGTTCAGCTGCGTTGTTCTCGACCACCGCCTGGTAGACCTGCGACTCCACGTAACGCACCATCAGGCCGTCCAGCAGCTCTTTGGCGTCAGGTTCGTAGAGGTAGTCCCAGTGGTGCTTGAGTTCTTGATCCGGGGTTGCAACCAACGGAATCAACTGCTCGACCGTTGGAGTTTGCGTCATGGTATTGATGAACTTGTTCGATACCACGGACAGACGATCAATACGACCGTCCAGGTAAGCGTCCAGCATGACCTTGACGCTGCCGATCAGATCATTGATCGACGGCTCTTCGCCCAGGTGGCTGATTGCTGCAACGACGTTACCGCCGAAGCTGCGGAAAAACGCCGCACCTTTGCTGCCAACCACGCAAAGATCAATCTCGATCCCTTGCTCGCGGTTGACCGCCATGTCCTTGACCAGGGCCTTGAACAGGTTGGTGTTCAAACCACCGCACAGACCACGGTCACTGCTCACGACGACATAACCAACGCGCTTTACAGGGCGGTCGATCATGAACGGGTGGCGGTATTCCGGGTTAGCGTTGGCCAGATGACCAATAACCTGGCGGATACGCTCCGCGTAAGGACGGCTAGCAGCCATGCGCATTTGAGCCTTGCGCATCTTGCTGACCGCCACTTTTTCCATGGCGCTGGTAATTTTTTGCGTGCTTTTGATGCTCGCAATCTTACTGCGAATCTCTTTTGCGCCTGCCATGTAACACCTATCAGGTTAGCAAGCGGGGGCTGCAAAGCCCCCGCTGCGGCTTACCAGGTTTGGGTGGCCTTGAACTTCTCGATACCGGCTTTGATGCCAGCGTCGATTTCGTCGTTGAAGTCACCCTTCACGTTGATCTTCGCCATCAGTTCGGCGTGATCACGGTTGAAGTAAGCAATCAGCGCTTGTTCAAAGCTGCCGACTTTGGCGATTTCAACGTCGGTCAGGAACCCACGCTCAGCGGCATACAGCGACAGCGCCATGTCCGCGATGGACATTGGAGCGTATTGCTTCTGCTTCATCAGCTCGGTAACACGTTGACCGTGCTCGAGTTGCTTACGGGTGGCTTCGTCCAGGTCAGAAGCGAACTGGGCGAATGCCGCCAGCTCACGGTACTGAGCCAGAGCGGTACGGATACCACCGGAGAGCTTCTTGATGATCTTGGTCTGAGCGGCACCACCTACACGGGATACCGAAACACCGGCGTTAACTGCAGGGCGGATGCCCGAGTTGAACATGGCCGATTCCAGGAAGATCTGACCGTCGGTGATGGAAATCACGTTGGTCGGAACGAACGCGGAAACGTCGCCAGCCTGGGTTTCGATGATCGGCAGTGCGGTCAGGGAACCGGTCTTGCCAGTTACAGCGCCGTTGGTGAACTTCTCAACGTACTCTTCGGAAACGCGCGATGCACGCTCCAGCAGACGGGAGTGGAGATAGAACACGTCACCTGGGTACGCTTCACGTCCTGGTGGACGGCGCAGCAGCAGGGAGATCTGACGGTAGGCAACGGCCTGCTTGGACAGGTCATCGTATACGATCAGCGCGTCTTCACCGCGGTCACGGAAGAACTCGCCCATGGTGCAACCGGCGTATGGCGCCAGGAATTGCAGTGCGGCGGATTCCGAAGCACTGGCAACAACCACGATGGTGTTGGCCAGAGCGCCGTTTTCTTCCAGCTTGCGAACGATGTTGGCAACGGTGGAACGCTTTTGGCCGACAGCAACATAAACACAGAAAATACCGGAGTCTTTCTGGTTGATGATGGCGTCGATCGCCATGGCGGTCTTACCGATCTGACGGTCACCGATGATCAGCTCACGCTGGCCACGGCCGACAGGGATCATGGCGTCGACGGATTTGTAGCCAGTCTGTACAGGCTGGTCTACCGACTTACGCCAGATCACGCCCGGAGCAACCTTTTCGACTGCGTCGAATTCGGTATTGCCCAGTGGGCCTTTGCCGTCGATTGGGTTACCCAGTGCGTCGACTACGCGACCCAGCAGTTCCTTACCAACCGGAACCTGCAGGATGCGGCCGGTGCACTTGGCACTCATGCCTTCAGCGAGGGTGTCGTATGCGCCCAGTACTACCGCACCAACGGAGTCTTGCTCCAGGTTGAGGGCCATACCGAACACGCCACCTGGAAACTCGATCATTTCGCCGTACATGACGTCGGCCAGACCGTGAATCCGCACGATACCGTCAGAAACGCTGACGACGGTACCTTCGTTGCGGGCTTGAGAGGCTACATCGAGATTCTCGATGCGGCCCTTGATGATGTCACTAATTTCGGAAGGATTGAGTTGCTGCATTGCTCTGCTGCCCCTTCAAACTCAAGATTTCAATGCTTCGGCCAGTTTCGCGAGTTTGCCGCGAACCGAGCCATCGATTACCAGGTCGCCGGCGCGGATAACGACACCACCGATAAGGGAGGCGTCCTCCGTCGCATGCAGGCGCACTTCCCGGCTGAGCCGTGCACTGAGAACCTTGGCGAGTTTGTCTTGCTGTTCTTGGTCCAACGCAAAAGCACTAGTGACTTCCACGTCCACGGATTTCTCTTGTTCGGCCTTATACAGCTCGAACAAAGCCGCAATCTCCGGCAACAGCAGGAGGCGGTCGTTTTCCGCGGCAACATGAATGAAATTCTGTGCCTGTACATCAAACTTGTCACCGCACACGTCAATAAACGCGGCGGCCTTTTCTGCGCTCGTCAGTCGCGGGGCCTTGAGCAGGCGCTGCATAGTGCCGTCTTCCGACACTGCAGCAGCCAGGCCGAGCATGGCTGACCAATTGGCCAGTTGCTGATGGGCCTGGGCGTGCTCAAAGGCCGCCTTAGCGTAAGGTCGGGCCAACGTGGTCAGTTCTGCCATGATCGCCCTCGCTTAAATTTCAGCGGCCAGTTTATTAACCAGCTCCGCATGCGCGTTTTGATCGATTGTGGCGCCAAGGATCTTTTCAGCACCGCCAACGGCCAGGCTACCCACTTGGGCGCGCAGCGCGTCTTTGACGCTGTTAATTTCCTGTTCGATCTCGGCCTGAGCCTGAGCCTTCACACGGTCAGCTTCGACGCGGGCCTGATCACGGGCTTCCTCGACGATCTGAGCACCGCGTTTCTTGGCTTGCTCAATGATTTCGGCTGCCTGAGCTTTCGCTTCGCGCAGTTGCTGACCCGCTTTATCTTGGGCCAACTCCAGGTCGCGAGCTGCTCGGTTGGCAGCGTCCAGTCCATCCGCGATCTTCTTCTGACGTTCTTGCAATGCCGCGATGACCGGAGGCCACACGAACTTCATGCAGAACAGCACAAAAATGAAGAACGCAACGGACTGACCAATCAGGGTTGCATTAATGTTCACGCCAACACCTCGCTCGTTCTTTGTCCATCACACCAAACCACTCGAGAATTCGAGTGATTAGCCGGCGATTTGACCAACGAAGGGATTAGCGAAGGTGAAGAACAGAGCGATACCAACACCGATCATGGTTACGGCGTCGAGCAGACCGGCAACGATGAACATTTTAACTTGCAGCATTGGAACCATCTCTGGCTGGCGAGCAGCGCCTTCCAGGAACTTGCCGCCCAGCAGGCCGAAACCAATGGCGGTACCCAGGGCACCCAGGCCGATCAGCAGAGCAACAGCGATAGCGGTAAGACCAACTACAGTTTCCATCTTTCCTCCCGACTTTTACGTCGTATTGGTTAGGTTTTTTAGTTTGAAGCGGTAAAACAAAATCGTTTGGTACAGCTGCCCTTGCGGACTTTTTCGACCCTCCCCAGTACCTGCAGAAGGGTCATCAGACACGCCAGGCGGTCTTAATGGTTATCTTCGTGAGCCATCGACAGGTAGACGATGGTAAGCATCATGAAGATGAACGCTTGCAGGGTGATGATCAGGATGTGGAATACAGCCCACGCCCATTGCAGCACCACACCCAGGCCGCTCAGCCACAGCAGGCCGCTGCCGAACATCACAGCGATCAGGATGAACACCAGCTCGCCGGCATACATGTTGCCGAACAGACGCAGGGCCAGCGAGATCGGCTTGGCGATCAGGGTGACGAATTCGAGCAGGAAGTTAACCGGAATCAGCAGGATCTGAACGAAAATGTTCTTGCTGCCGAACGGGTGCAGGGTCAGTTCGCCGAGGAAGCCGCCGATGCCCTTGACCTTGATGCTGTAGAAAATGATCAGAGCGAACACGCTGAAGGCCATGGCCAGGGTCGCGTTCGGGTCGGTGGTCGAGACCGCGCGGAACGGAATGTGCGGATCACCGGAGATCAGCATGGCCAGCTGAGGAATCCAGTCGACCGGGATCAGGTCGATGGCGTTCATCAGGAAGACCCAGACGAAAATGGTCAGCGCCAGTGGGGCGATCACCGGGCTGCGACCGTGGAAGCTGTCCTTGACGCTGCCGTCGACGAACTCAACCATCACTTCAACGAAGTTCTGCAGGCCGCCAGGCTGGCCGGAAGTCGCCTTCTTGGCTGCCATACGGAACAGGAATACGAAAAGCAGACCCAGTGCCACCGACCACCCCAGGGTATCCAGGTGGAAAGCCCAGAAGCCCATTGCTTTGGCTTCTGCTGCGGAATGGGCAAAGCCCCAACCGCCGTCTGGTAGTTGACCGAAGGTCAGGTTCTGCAAGTGGTGCTGGATATAGCCCGAAGCGGTTTCTGCTGCCATGGTTGCCTCAAACGCCCTAAGGTCTCGAAAGTCTTATATTCATCAGCAGGGGCGCGAACCAGCTGACCAACTGGGTCAGCAGAAAGACACCGAAGACTGCTAACGGCGCCAATGGCTTCACTCCTGCGAACGTCAGTGCAAAAAGCACTGCCGTCAAAATCAATTTGCCTGCTTCGCCAGCGTAAAACGACTTGACGATAGCCTGCGCTGCCCTGGCTCCTGTGTAACGAAAAGCCTTCCAGGCGAAATACACATTTGGCAGCCAGGCAATCAACCCTCCGCAGAGTGCTGAATATCCACTGACCGCCCCGTGCCACTGCCACAACGTCAAAGTTGCCAGCAAAAACACGACACACTGAGCCAACAGTACCGGAAAAACCGCCCAGCGATGGAAAGGCAAGCGGTTTGGCGTGCGGGTTTCCATCACAACTGCTCCTCAAAAGTCGACTAACCAGTCAGCTATGACTTGGCATAATTTGTGCCGACAAAATGCGCGCAGAGTATAGGGGCGGTTTAACCCCTATTCAACTGTCGGGTAGTGATTTCCGACTACGCGCTACAAAAGGAATTGTTTCAGCGGATGTGAGCTAGCACACCTTGCAACTCATCTAGCGAGTTGTAACGGATAACTAACTGGCCTTTGCCCTTATTGCCATGACGTATCTGTACTGCCGAGCCCAAACGCTCTGCCAGACGCTGTTCAAGCCGGGTAATGTCCGGGTCTGGCTTGGCGGGTTCGACCGGCTCTGGCTTGCCATTGAGCCACTGGCGAACCAGTGCTTCTGTCTGTCTCACAGTCAGGCCGCGTGCGACAACATGACGCGCCCCTTCCACCTGCTGCTCATCCGGCAAACCGAGCAATGCTCTAGCGTGACCCATTTCCAGGTCGCCATGGGACAGCATGGTCTTGATGACTTCCGGCAACGAAATCAGACGCAGCAAGTTGGCCACAGTCACCCGTGACTTACCCACAGCGTCAGCGACCTGCTGCTGGGTCAGTTGGAACTCCTGCTGCAGACGTTGCAGAGCGATCGCCTCTTCCACCGGGTTGAGGTCTTCGCGCTGAATGTTCTCGATCAGGGCCATGGCAATGGCCGCTTCATCGGGCACATCACGCACCATCGCCGGAATGGTCTCCATCCCGGCTTGCTGGCTGGCACGCCAGCGGCGTTCACCGGCAATGATCTCGTAGCGCTTATCACCGATCGGGCGAACCACAATGGGCTGCATCACGCCCTGGTTCTTGATCGACTGCGCCAGTTCTTCCAGCGCTTGCGGGTCCATGTCCCGGCGTGGCTGATACTTGCCGCGCTCGATCAGGTCGAGCGGCAGATGTTGCAGTTCGTTTTGGTCGACCTTCACAGCCTGCTCTTCGAGCGCGCTGACGGTAGGACCACTGAGCAGTGCATCCAACCCACGTCCGAGACCCCGTTTCTTAACGGCCATACGGATTCCTTAAGTTGTTTGTGCAGTGCGTGATGGACGGCGCTGACGGCGTACGAGTTCCCCGGCCAGGGCCAGATAAGCCAACGCTCCGCGCGATTGCTTGTCGTAGGCCAGTGCTGGCATGCCGAAACTCGGTGCCTCGGCCAGGCGGATGTTGCGCGGAATCACGGTGTCGTACAACTGATCGCCGAAATGCTCTTTGAGCTGAGCCGAGACATCGTTGATCAGGCTCAAGCGCGGGTCGTACATGGTCCGCAGCAGGCCTTCGACTTTCAACTGCGGGTTCAACCGCTCGCCGATCCGCTTGATGTTATCCACAAGGTCGCTCAAACCTTCCAGGGCAAAGTATTCACATTGCATCGGAATGATCACGCCGTCGGCGGCGACCAAAGCGTTGAGGGTCAGCATCGACAGCGACGGAGGGCAGTCGATCAGGATGTAGTCGTAATTCTCGCGGATCGGCGCCAGCGCCGTACGCAGGCGACTTTCCTTCATCTGCATTTCCAGCAGCACCACTTCCGCGGCGGTCAGGTCGCGGTTGGCCGGCAGCAGTTGATAACCACCGTGCTCGGAGAAATGCATGGCCTGGGCCAGATCGCATTCACCGATCAGCAAGTCGTAGACCGAATGTTCCAGGACGTGTTTATCCACACCGCTACCCATGGTGGCGTTGCCCTGTGGATCGAGATCGATCAGCAGCACCCGGCGCTTGGTAGCGACCAGCGACGCTGCGAGGTTGATACAGGTGGTGGTCTTGCCCACACCACCTTTCTGGTTCGCGATAGCGAATACCTTAGCCATTCTTGCTTGTGTTCCCAATCATGCTGTGCGGCGCAGTATCAGCAGATGGCGCTGACCTTGGCAACCCGGAACGGTCAAGGCCTGCTCGCTATCCACTCTGAAATCTGCCGGCAATGCTACCAGCTCATCTGCAGGATGCAGCCCTTTCATTGCCAACCACTGCGTCTGTTCGTCGCCCAGGTGGCGCGTCCAGTTGGTGAAGTTCTCCATGCTGCTGAAAGCACGGGAAACAATTCCGGTGAAAGGCTGTGGCGGTTGGAACTCTTCGACCCGCTTGTGGATAACTGTCAGGTTGTCCAACTTGAGCTCCAGTTTTACCTGGGTCAGGAAGCGGGTTTTCTTACCATTGCTGTCCAGTACCGTGACTTGCTTGTCCGGATGCAGGATAGCCAAGGGAATGCCGGGCATGCCGCCACCACTGCCGACATCCAGCCAGCGCTCGCTGTGGATAAACGGCATTACGCTCAGGCTGTCGAGCAGGTGGCGGGAAACCATTTCGTCCGGATTGCGTACGGCAGTCAGGTTGTAGGCCTTGTTCCACTTGATCAGCAAGGCCAGGTAGGCCAGCAATTGCGCGTGCTGGGCCTCGCTCAGCTCGACACCGAGCTGGCGGGCGCCTGTGGACAACTCTTCGGCGTGTTGAGGGGTGACCTGAGAACTCAAGCGCTTTGCTCCAACTCGCGGCCAGCGCCGCGTTTTTTCAGATGAATCAGCAACAGGGAAATCGCCGCCGGGGTCACGCCGGGAATACGCGATGCCTGGCCCAAAGTCTCAGGTCGGGTCTGGCCGAGCTTGCTCTGGATCTCCTTGGACAGCCCGGAAATACCTGTGTAGTCGATATCGTCGGGCAGGCGGGTATTTTCGCTGGCACGCAAGCGAGCGATTTCTTCCTGTTGCCGGTCGATGTAACCGGCGTATTTGGTCTTGATCTCGACCTGTTCGGCCACTTGCGGGTCAATCTCGCTGCCGCCGGTTACTTCCATCAGGCCAGCGTAGTCGATTTCCGGACGGGTCAGCAGGTTGAGCAGGTTGTATTCATGGCTCAGCGGCGTGCCGAATTTCTCGGCGATGGCCTGACCTTGCGCGGTATCCGGACGTACCCAGGTCGATTTCAACCGTTGCTCTTCCTGGGCAATACCTTCGCGCTTGGCGCTGAACGCAGCCCAGCGCTGGTCATCGACCAGACCCAGCTCGCGGCCTTTTTCGGTCAGGCGCAGGTCGGCGTTGTCTTCACGCAGGATCAACCGGTATTCGGCGCGCGAAGTGAACATGCGGTACGGCTCCTGGGTACCCAAGGTAATCAGGTCGTCGACCAATACACCGATGTAGGCCTCATCCCGACGCGGGCACCAGCTGTCGCGGCCTTGCGCGCGCAGTGCGGCGTTGGTACCGGCGAGCAAACCTTGCGCACCGGCTTCTTCGTAACCGGTGGTGCCGTTGATCTGTCCGGCGAAGAACAGACCACCAATGACTTTGGTTTCCAGGCTGTACTTGAGATCACGCGGATCGAAGTAGTCGTACTCGATGGCGTAACCCGGGCGCACGATGTGCGCGTTTTCCATGCCGCGGATCGAGCGGACGATCTGCAGTTGTACGTCGAACGGCAAGGATGTGGATATCCCGTTCGGGTACAGCTCGTGGGTGTTCAGGCCTTCCGGCTCAATGAACACCTGGTGGCTTTCCTTGTCGGCAAAGCGATGGATCTTGTCTTCGATCGACGGGCAGTAACGCGGGCCAATGCCTTCGATAACCCCAGAGTACATCGGTGAACGGTCGAGGTTCGACGCGATGATCTCGTGGGTGCGGGCGTTGGTATGGGTAATCCAGCAACTGACCTGGCGCGGATGCTGTTCTTTGGAGCCCATGAACGACATCACCGGAATCGGCGTGTCGCCTGGCTGTTCGGTCATTACCGAGAAATCCACAGAACGCCCGTCGATACGCGGCGGGGTGCCGGTTTTCAAACGGCCGACGCGCAGCGGCAATTCACGCAGACGGTGGGCCAGGGCAATCGCGGGCGGATCACCGGCGCGACCACCGGAGTAATTCTGCAAACCAATGTGGATAAGTCCACCGAGGAAGGTCCCGGTGGTCAGTACCACGGAGTCCGCGAGGAAACGCAGACCCATTTGAGTCACCACACCGCGTACCTGGTCCTGCTCGACGATCAGGTCATCACAGGACTGCTGGAATATCCACAGGTTGGGTTGATTCTCAAGAATCTCACGTACTACCGCTTTGTAGATGGCACGGTCTGCCTGGGCGCGAGTAGCGCGCACGGCTGGGCCTTTGCGGTTGTTCAAAACACGGAATTGGATACCGCTCTTGTCAGTGGCCAGCGCCATAGCGCCGCCGAGCGCATCGATTTCCTTGACCAGGTGGCTCTTGCCGATACCACCGATAGCCGGGTTGCAACTCATATGACCGAGGGTTTCCACGTTATGGGTCAACAGCAGGGTTTTTACGCCCATGCGTGCAGACGCAAGCGCAGCCTCGGTACCGGCATGGCCGCCGCCGATGACGATCACTTCAAAACGGGAAGGGAAATCCACCACGCACCTCGTGCCTGTTTCGGGAATAGATAGGGATAACGCACAAGTATAGGGACTTACCCCCCTCTAAAGGAACCTTTTGCACAAAATTTAACCAGGCTGTGGATGAGTGGCGAGCAATAGAAATTAAAAGAGAGAAATTTATTAAAGCTTTGTTTTTATGTTTATTCTTATGCACCACCTTTTCTGTGGATAAAGTTCTACAGGCCTCTATTTACCTTATGTACAGAGATTCAAAACCCTGTGGTCTACCGGCCATGAGCGTTCTGGATAAGCCCTTTAAGCCTGTGGATGAAATGCCTACTTACCCACAGGCGGAGTTATCTCCAGCCTTGAGGGCGACTTATCAACGGAGCTGAAGGCGGGTTTTCCACAGGGCTTATTCCACACAATTGTGGATAGACGCGCAGCCGACAACGCAGAATCAGCGCATGGGCTGTCCTGACAGATAGGAAAATGAGAAGAAAGGTGTGCAGCGACCGGGTCCGTTGCAGACCCGGTTGTGGATAACGGTGCTTACTTACCGATGCAAAAGCTGGAGAAAATTCGCCCCAGTAGATCGTCAGAGCTGAAGGCGCCGGTAATTTCACCCAACGCTTGCTGAGCCTGGCGCAAATCTTCGGCTAACAGCTCACCTGCGCCAGCCAGGGTCAATTGAGCGCGACCGTGCTCCAGGTGCGAACTGGCCTGGCGTAGCGCTTCCAGATGGCGCCTACGGGCGCTGAAGCTGCTTTCGGCGGTCTGCTCATAGCCCATACAGGCTTTGAGGTGATCACGTAGCAGCTCAAGGCCCATGTCGGTGTCCTTGGCGCTGAGGGTGATGGTGACGTGACCATCCTCGCTTTGTTCCATGGCCACGGCCTCGCCGCTGAGGTCAGCCTTGTTGCGAATCAGCGTAACCTTGGCAGGATCCGGGCGCCGATCGAGGAACTCGGGCCATAAGGCGAATGGATCGCTGGCCTCAGGTGCTGTTGAATCGACTACCAACAACACCCGATCGGCTTCATTGATAGCTTTGAGCGCACGTTCCACACCGATCTTTTCCACATGATCATCGGTGTCGCGCAGGCCGGCCGTGTCGACAACATGCAACGGCATACCGTCGATGTGGATATGTTCACGCAAGATGTCCCGGGTGGTGCCGGCGATATCGGTGACAATCGCTGCCTCGCGCCCGGCCAGAACATTGAGCAGACTCGATTTGCCAGCATTCGGCCGACCGGCAATGACGACTGTCATACCATCACGCAACAAAGCGCCCTGCCCGGCCTCACGCTGCACTGTGGATAAATTCGTACGTACGTCATCAAGCATGTTCAATACATGGCCATCGGCGAGGAAGTCGATTTCTTCCTCTGGGAAATCGATAGCGGCTTCGACGTAGATGCGCAGGCTGATCAATTTCTCGGTGAGGTTATCCACACGACGAGAAAATTCCCCCTGTAACGAACGCAAGGCGTTGCGCGCAGCCTGTGCAGAACTGGCTTCGATAAGGTCTGCAATCGCTTCGGCCTGGGCCAGGTCGAGCTTGTCATTGAGGAATGCACGTTCGCTGAATTCACCTGGGCGAGCCAATCGGCAACCCAGTTGTACACAGCGCTGCAGGAGCATATCCAACACCACCGGACCACCATGGCCCTGGAGTTCCAGTACATCTTCACCGGTGAACGAGTTGGGTCCAGGGAAGAACAAGGCGATGCCTTCATCAATGACCAAACCATCATCGGCGCGAAACGGCCCGTAATGGGCATGCCGCGGCGTCAGCGCCCGGCCAAAGATTGCCAGGCCCGCTTGTTGTGCCAGGGGGCCGGAAAGCCGCACGATACCTACTCCTCCACGTCCCTGGGCGGTGGCAATGGCGGCAATGGTTTCACGCACAGTGTTCATGCTCGAAGGCCTCACGACAAAAACGACAGATAGCAAAACGCCCCACGAGGGGGCGTTTATCCACAGGTTAGCTGGCTAACCCGTCAAGCAGCGGCTTTCTTGGTAGCTTTTTCGATGCTGCGGGTGATGTACCACTGCTGTGCGATCGACAAGCAGTTGTTCACAACCCAGTACAGCACCAGACCTGCTGGGAACCACAGGAAGAAGAAGGTGAAGATGATTGGCATCAGCTTCATCACCTTGGCCTGCATCGGATCCGGTGGAGTCGGGTTCAGTTGCTGCTGGATGAACATGGTCGCGCCCATGATGATCGGCAGAATGAAGAACGGATCTTTGATCGAAAGGTCAGTGATCCAGAACATCCATGGCGCCTGGCGCATCTCGACGCTTTCCAGCAGCACCCAGTACAGCGAGAGGAAGACCGGCATTTGCACCAGGATTGGCAAGCAGCCGCCCAGCGGGTTGATCTTCTCTTTCTTGTACAGCTCCATCATGGCTTGCGACATTTTCTGCCGGTCATCGCCATGTTGTTCTTTCAGCGCAGCCAATTTCGGCGCCACGGCACGCATGCGCGCCATCGACTTGTAGCTGGCGGCGGACAGCGGGAAGAACAGCAGCTTGATCAGCATGGTCAGGACGATGATCGACCAGCCCCAGTTGCCGAGCAGGCTGTGGATATGTTGCAGCAGCCAGAAGATTGGCTGAGCGATGAACCACAGAATGCCGTAGTCGACAGTCAGTTCCAGACCTGGGGACAACTCTTTGAGTTTCTCCTGAATCTTTGGACCGGCGTACAGCATGGTGCTGGTTTCGGCCTTGGCACCAGGGGCGACATTCAGCGCTGGGCCAGTGAAACCGATGATGTAGTTACCTTGGCTGTCCTTACGGGTCTGAACAATGTTGTTGTCAGACTTGTTTGGAATCCAGGCAGTAACGAAGTAGTGCTGCAGCCAGGCTACCCAGCCGCCAGTAACATTTTCTTTCAGATTTCCCTTGTCGATGTCTTTCATCGACACTTTTTTGTAGGGTTCCGAACTTGTCCACAGGGCAGCACCCAGGTAAGTCGCAGTACCGGTCGCAGTGCTCGAGGATGGATCCGAGCTTGCGTCGCGCTTCAGTTGCGCAAACAGGTTACCGGTCCAAGGCTGTGCGCTCTGGTTGTCGATCAGGTAGGTAACGGTCAGGTCGTACTCACCGCGCTTGAAGCTGAAGCGCTTGATGTAGTTGACGCCGTTATCGCTGAACTTCAGGTCGACGACCAGTTGGTCCTGGCCATCAACCAGTTGATAACTTTTCTGATCAGCGGCGTACAGCGGACGACCTGTTGGGCGGGCATCCGGGCCATTGGCGCCGGTCAGGCCGCTTTGAGCCAGGTAAGTACGCTCACTACCGTTGTCGAACAGCTGGAACGGAATGTCCGGATGGTCTTGGCGGCGCGGATACTTAGGCAGCATCAGCTGGGCGATGTCACCACCGTTCGGGTCGATAGCCAGGTCGAGGACGTCAGTTTTGACCCGAATCAGGTCTTTGCTGACGACAACCGGAGCCAGTTCGGCAGGGCTGGATTCAGCGTTGGCACTCGGCACATCGGCGCTGGCGCCAGTGTTGCCGGCCTTCGCGGTGTCCGGCAATGCCGGGGCAGCGTTGCTGGCAGCAGTATTCTGAGTCGGCAGGGCAGCCTGGCCATAGTCCTGGTTCCAGTTAAGGACCATGACGTAGGACACGATTGCCAGGGCGACGATCAGGATCGTGCGTTTAATATCCATGATTACTCGGCTATCGAAGAAGAACGGGAAGAGGGAGCTGGCGGAACCGGGTCAAAACCGCCGGCATTCCACGGATGACAACGCCCCAGGCGACGAACGGTTAGCCACCCGCCACGTAAAAGACCATGGTTTTCGATGGCTTCTAACGCGTAACAGGAGCAACTGGGGTAGAAACGACAGTGACTGGCCATCAGAGGACTAATGGCATAGCGGTAAAACTGGATCGGAACGAGTGCCAGTTTACGCATCTTGACTGTCTACCCCCACAGAGTCGGTGTTAACCACTGGAGCGGGCCGACTGCGTGCGAGGCGCTTCCAGAGCTTGCCAAAATGTTGGTGCAATTCTGGGTTTTCAATCTCGCCCAACCCTTTGCGCGCGACGATCACGATATCCCAACCAGCAAGCAAGTGCTGGTTCAGGCGAAACGAATCGCGCATCAGGCGTTTCAGGCGATTGCGTTGAACGGAGAGCTTGACGCTCTTTTTCCCGATCACAAGCCCCAGACGGGGGTGATCCAGACCGTTCTCGCGGGCAAGGAGCAGCAGGTTTTTCCCTGGAACCTTGCCGGTTGGGGAGTCGAAGACCGCTTTGAAGTGTCGGGGGATAAGCAGACGCTTTTCCCGACTGAAGTCCTGACTCACCACCAGTGCCGAAAAATCAAACTGCCAGGCGCTTACGGCCTTTGGCACGGCGACGCGACAGAACGGCACGACCGTTCTTGGTGGCCATACGGGCACGGAAACCGTGAGTGCGAGCGCGCTTGATGGTGCTTGGTTGGAAAGTACGTTTCATGGCGTGTTACCTGGTTCGTCGACTACGGGCCGGAATGGCCCCCGTTTTAAGAGACCGGCGATTCTAGAGAAAGCGCGGCCATAGGTCAATTTCCAACCAGCTTTTCCTTATAGACGGGAAATCGTCGGTTTTCAGGGAAAGGTCGAGGAAGGAGAACCATCACACGCTTAAACATAAAAAAAGAGAGAGGAATTATTTAAAGCTTTTCTGTAAATCTTATAAAGCTTATGTGGAAGATATCTGTGGATAAAGTGCCACAGGCCTTTATTTACGTTATGTACAGAGAACTGAAACCTTGTCGAGAAGAGGTGCTCTGGCTGTGTCGAAGCCTCGGAAAAGCTGTGGATCAAATCGGTGGTTATCCACAGGCCGGTTATCCACTGATTTCAACCCCCAGTTGTGCAAAGGCCTCAGGTGCGGTTATCCACAGAGCTTATTCACAGCGCGAAAAGGTCATTTTGGTCACTAAGCTGCTGATTTATCGCCATCCTCAACGCAGCTGCATGTGGATAACTGCGCTGGTGCTCGGTACAATGGGGGCTTGTTTTTGCCTCACCGGCTTTCAACTCAGGGGATATCCGTGTCAGTGGAACTTTGGCAGCAGTGCGTGGAGCTTCTGCGCGATGAACTGCCTGCCCAGCAATTCAACACCTGGATCCGTCCGCTACAGGTCGAAGCCGAAGGCGACGAGTTGCGCGTCTACGCGCCCAACCGCTTCGTTCTCGATTGGGTCAATGAAAAGTACCTAAGCCGTCTGCTCGAGCTGTTGGGCGAGCATGGCAACGGCATCGCGCCTGCCCTTTCCTTATTAATAGGCAGCAGACGTAGCTCAACGCCGCGTGCCGCCCCTAATGCGCCATTGGCTGCCGCCGTTGCCGCCTCTCAGGCGCAGGCTGCACAAACGGCCGTGGTCAACGAACCCGTCGCCGCGCCTGTGGCTGCCCCGACGGTGGCTGAAGTCGAGCAAGCGCCTTCGCGTGACAGCTTCGACTCCATGGGTGAGTCCAATGCTGCTCCGGTGCCAAGTGGCCGTACCGAGCAACGTACGGTGCAGGTCGAGGGTGCGCTTAAGCACACCAGCTACCTGAACCGCACTTTCACCTTCGAAAACTTCGTCGAAGGTAAGTCCAACCAGTTGGCCCGTGCGGCTGCCTGGCAGGTCGCCGACAATCCCAAGCATGGCTACAACCCGCTGTTCCTTTATGGCGGCGTAGGTTTGGGTAAAACGCACTTGATGCATGCTGTGGGTAACCATCTGCTCAAGAAGAACCCGAATGCGAAGGTGGTCTACCTGCATTCCGAGCGTTTTGTTGCGGACATGGTCAAGGCGCTGCAGCTCAATGCCATCAACGAGTTCAAGCGCTTCTACCGCTCGGTCGATGCCCTGCTCATCGATGACATTCAGTTCTTTGCCCGCAAAGAGCGATCCCAGGAAGAGTTTTTCCACACCTTTAACGCCCTGCTCGAAGGCGGTCAGCAGGTGATTCTCACCAGTGACCGTTATCCGAAAGAAATTGAAGGGCTGGAAGAACGTCTGAAGTCGCGTTTCGGCTGGGGCCTGACAGTAGCCGTCGAACCCCCAGAGCTGGAAACTCGCGTTGCGATCTTGATGAAGAAAGCCGACCAGGCCAAGGTAGACTTGCCCCATGATGCGGCCTTCTTTATTGCTCAACGCATTCGCTCTAACGTCCGTGAACTTGAAGGTGCTTTGAAGCGGGTTATCGCTCATTCGCACTTTATGGGACGCGACATCACCATTGAGCTGATTCGTGAATCGCTCAAGGATCTTCTGGCATTGCAGGACAAGCTGGTGAGTGTGGATAACATCCAGCGCACCGTTGCCGAGTACTACAAGATCAAGATTTCCGATCTGCTGTCCAAACGGCGCTCCCGTTCGGTTGCCCGGCCGCGTCAGGTGGCCATGGCCCTGTCCAAGGAGCTGACCAACCATAGCCTGCCGGAAATCGGTGATGTCTTTGGCGGCCGCGACCACACCACGGTGTTGCACGCGTGCCGCAAGATCAACGAACTCAAGGAATCCGACGCGGATATCCGCGAGGACTACAAGAACCTGCTGCGGACTCTGACGACGTGATTGACGTCAGCGCAGCTTATTAAGGCAAGGGACTAGACCATGCATTTCACCATTCAACGCGAAGCCCTGTTGAAACCCCTGCAACTGGTCGCAGGCGTCGTCGAGCGCCGCCAGACCTTGCCAGTACTGTCTAACGTACTGCTGGTTGTTCAGGGGCAGCAGCTTTCCCTGACCGGTACTGACCTGGAAGTGGAACTGGTTGGCCGAGTCCAACTGGAAGAGCCCGCCGAACCCGGCGAGATCACTGTGCCTGCGCGCAAGCTGATGGACATCTGCAAGAGCTTGCCCAACGACGCGCTGATCGACATCAAGCTCGATGAGCAGAAGATCGTGGTCAAGGCTGGGCGCAGCCGTTTCACCCTGTCGACCCTGCCAGCCAACGACTTCCCGACTGTTGAAGAAGGCCCAGGTTCGCTGACCTGCAACCTTGAGCAGAGCCGTCTGCGTCGTCTGATCGAACGCACCAGCTTCGCCATGGCCCAGCAGGACGTGCGTTACTACCTCAACGGTATGCTGCTGGAAGTGTCGACCAACACCCTGCGTGCTGTGGCCACCGACGGTCACCGTCTGGCTATGTGCTCGATGACGGCTGATATCGGCCAGGCTGACCGTCACCAGGTCATCGTGCCGCGTAAAGGTATCCTTGAGTTGGCACGTTTGCTTACCGAGCCTGATGGCATGGTCAGCATCGTTCTGGGTCAACACCACATCCGCGCCACCACGGGTGAATTCACCTTCACCTCCAAGCTGGTCGATGGCAAGTTCCCGGACTACGAGCGTGTTTTGCCTAAAGGCGGCGACAAACTGGTAATCGGTGATCGCCAAGCGCTGCGTGAAGCGTTTAGCCGTACTGCCATTTTGTCCAACGAGAAGTACCGCGGTATTCGTCTGCAACTGGCCAATGGTCAGTTGAAGATCCAGGCGAACAACCCAGAGCAGGAAGAAGCGGAAGAAGAAATCAGCGTTGACTACAACGGTAGCTCGCTGGAGATCGGCTTTAACGTCAGCTACTTGCTCGACGTACTGGGCGTCATGACCACTGAGCAAGTTCGCCTGATCCTGTCGGATTCCAACAGCAGCGCGCTGCTGCAGGAAGCCGATAACGACGACTCGGCTTACGTTGTCATGCCGATGCGTCTGTAATTTGTTCAGCAGACTCTAGATGTCCCTCAGTCGCGTTTCTGTCACCGCGGTGCGTAACCTGCACCCGGTGACTTTCTCTCCCTCCCCCCGCATCAATATCCTGTACGGCGCTAACGGCAGCGGTAAAACCAGCGTGCTTGAAGCCGTTCATCTGTTGGGCCTGGCCCGCTCCTTTCGCAGTACTCGCCTGACGCCTGTCATCCAGTATGAGCAATTGGCGTGTACCGTCTTTGGACAGGTCGAGCTGAGCGAGGGCGGTTCCAGCAACCTGGGGATTTCGCGGGACCGGCAAGGTGAGTTCACCATTCGAATTGACGGGCAGAACGCCCGAAGTGCAGCGCAATTAGCAGAGATTCTGCCGCTGCAATTGATCAATCCGGACAGCTTTCGCTTACTCGAAGGCGCGCCGAAAATCCGCCGACAGTTCCTTGATTGGGGTGTGTTCCACGTGGAACCACGCTTCATGGCCACATGGCAACGCCTGCAGAAGGCTTTGCGGCAGCGGAACTCATGGTTGCGGCATGGTACACTTGACGCTGTTTCGCAAGCGGCTTGGGACCGGGAACTGTGCCTGGCCAGTGCTGAAATAGATGAATACCGCCGAAATTACATCAAGGCCTTGAAGCCCGTCTTTGAGCAAACCCTGAGCGATTTGGTCGAACTCGAAGGGCTGACCCTGAGCTATTACCGTGGCTGGGACAAGGATCGAGAACTCAGTGAAGTACTCGCTTCGTCCTTACAACGTGATCAGCACATGGGCCATACCCAGGCCGGGCCACAACGCGCTGATTTACGTCTGAGGCTAGGCGCTCATAACGCCGCCGATATTTTGTCTCGGGGCCAGCAGAAACTTGTGGTCTGTGCATTGCGCATCGCCCAAGGACATTTGGTTAGCCAGGCTCGACGCGGCCAATGTATTTATCTAGTGGATGACCTGCCGTCCGAGTTGGACGAGCAGCACCGCCGCGCACTTTGTCGCTTGTTGGAAGACTTACGCTGCCAGGTGTTTATCACCTGTGTAGATCACGAATTATTGAGGGAAGGCTGGCAGACGGAAACGCCAGTTGCTTTGTTCCACGTGGAACAGGGCCGTATCACCCAGACCCACGACCATCGGGAGTGAAGGCATGAGCGAAAATCAAACGTACGACTCCTCCAGCATTAAAGTGCTGAAAGGGCTAGATGCCGTGCGCAAGCGTCCCGGTATGTACATTGGCGACACCGATGATGGTAGCGGCCTGCACCACATGGTGTTCGAGGTGGTCGATAACTCGATCGACGAAGCACTCGCCGGCCACTGTGATGACATTACCGTAATCATTCACCCGGACGAATCCATTAGTGTTCGCGACAACGGTCGCGGCATTCCAGTCGACGTGCACAAAGAGGAAGGCGTATCCGCCGCCGAGGTCATCATGACCGTCCTGCACGCTGGCGGTAAGTTCGACGACAACTCCTACAAAGTATCCGGCGGTCTGCACGGTGTAGGTGTGTCTGTAGTTAACGCCCTCTCTGAACAGCTGATTCTGACTGTTCGCCGCAGTGGCAAGATTTGGGAACAGACTTACGTTCATGGTGTTCCACAAGCCCCGATGAAAATCGTTGGTGACAGTGAAACCACCGGTACCCATATCCATTTCAAGCCGTCGTCTGAGACCTTCAAGAATATCCACTTCAGCTGGGACATCTTGGCCAAGCGGATTCGTGAACTGTCTTTCCTTAACTCTGGTGTTGGCATCCTGCTGAAGGATGAGCGCTCGGGCAAGGAAGAGCACTTCAAGTACGAAGGGGGCCTGCGTGCCTTCGTTGAATACCTGAACACCAACAAGACTCCGGTCAACCAGGTATTCCACTTCAGCGTTCAACGCGAAGACGGTGTGGGCGTAGAAATCGCCCTGCAGTGGAACGACAGTTTCAACGAGAACCTGTTGTGCTTCACCAACAACATTCCGCAGCGTGACGGTGGTACTCACCTGGTTGGTTTCCGCTCGGCATTGACCCGTAACCTGAACAACTACATTGAGCAGGAAGGCCTGGCCAAGAAGAACAAGGTATCGACCACGGGTGACGACGCCCGTGAAGGTCTGACCGCGATCATCTCGGTGAAGGTTCCAGATCCTAAGTTCAGCTCGCAGACCAAAGACAAGCTGGTTTCCTCGGAGGTGAAAACCGCCGTGGAGCAGGAGATGGGCAAGTTCTTCTCCGACTTCCTGCTGGAAAACCCGAACGAAGCCAAAGCGGTTGTCGGCAAGATGATCGATGCTGCACGTGCTCGTGAAGCAGCGCGTAAAGCGCGGGAAATGACCCGCCGCAAAGGTGCGCTGGATATTGCAGGCTTGCCGGGCAAACTGGCTGACTGCCAAGAGAAGGACCCTGCCCTCTCTGAACTGTACCTGGTGGAGGGTGACTCCGCAGGTGGTTCGGCCAAGCAAGGTCGTAACCGCAAAACCCAGGCGATCCTGCCGCTCAAGGGTAAGATCCTCAACGTCGAGAAAGCGCGTTTCGACAAGATGATCTCGTCCCAGGAAGTCGGTACGCTGATCACTGCACTGGGCTGTGGTATTGGTCGCGAAGAGTACAACATCGACAAACTGCGTTATCACAACATCATCATCATGACCGATGCTGACGTTGACGGTTCGCACATTCGTACCCTGTTGCTGACCTTCTTCTTCCGTCAGCTGCCGGAACTGGTTGAGCGTGGTTATATCTACATCGCGCAGCCGCCGCTGTACAAGGTTAAGAAAGGTAAGCAGGAGCAGTACATCAAAGACGATGAGGCCATGGAAGAGTACATGACCCAGTCGGCTCTGGAAGACGCCAGCCTGCACCTGGACGAATCGGCACCACCGGTTTCCGGTGTTGAGCTGGAGCGCCTGGTCAACGAATTCCGTACCGTGATGAAGACCCTCAAGCGTCTGTCGCGCCTGTATCCTCAGGAGCTGACCGAGCACTTCATCTACCTGCCGGCCGTTTCCCTGGAGCAGCTGGCTGACCACGCTGCCATGCAGGAGTGGTTGGGCAAGTTCGAAGAGCGTCTGCGTATCAGCGAGAAGTCCGGCCTGCTGTACAAGGCCAGCCTGCGTGAAGACAAGGAACGTAATGTCTGGCTGCCGGAAGTGGAAATCACCTCCCATGGCCTGGCCAGCTATGTCACCTTCAACCGTGACTTCTTCGGTAGTAACGACTACCGCACCGTCACTGCTCTGGGCGCGCAGTTGAGCACCCTGCTCGGCGAAGGTGCCTATGTGCAACGTGGCGAGCGCAAGAAGGCGATCACTGAGTTCAAGGAAGCGCTCGACTGGTTGATGACCGAAAGCACCAAGCGTCACACCATCCAGCGCTACAAAGGTCTGGGTGAGATGAACCCTGATCAACTGTGGGAAACCACCATGGACCCAACCGTGCGCCGTATGCTTAAGGTGACCATTGAGGATGCGATCGCTGCCGATCAGATCTTCAATACCCTGATGGGCGACGCCGTTGAGCCGCGTCGTGAGTTCATTGAAAGCAACGCCCTGGCGGTGTCGAATCTGGACTTCTGATTAGGATGTAGGTTCGCGAAATAGTGACGCGACCTCACAGAAGAGTGACCGCTCAGGCACAGGCTAAACGTCTGGTCGGTCACGCAAAAAGGCCCGCGAAAGCGGGCCTTTTTGTGTCTATTTCCTATGGTTTTTTACTGCCCTACCCTGTCTTAGTGGGCTGGCCTTTCTCTTTGCTGTGAAGTGCCCATGTGAGGGGAGTACAAGCGGAGGCTCAAAAAATAAGGCGGAATTCATTCAAGAAATTCCGCCCTATTTATCATTACCAATCAGAAGCCTCTAGTATGAGATTTCAATAAGTACCTAGCTGATCATGTTGTTGCGCTTGGCGAAATCAACGAGCTCCAAGAACGAGTCAGCATTAATTTTGCGTAATATTCTGGTCTTATAGGTGCTAATGGTCTTGTTGCTGAGCAACATCTTTTCCGCGATAACCTTGTTGCTATAGCCCAGTGCAAGCTGTTGCAGAATCACCACTTCTCTGTCTGTGAGCTTCCTTACCCGAGCCGCATCACCGGCTTTGATCTCACTTACGCTTGAAGCGTTCAAGGAGCGGTTCGGGAAGTATGAATAGCCATCAAGCAAGGCGGTGATTGCATTGTTCAGGCTATGCATATTTTCCTCCTTGCTGACAAAACCATTGGCACCGAGCGCTATGCAGCGGTTGAGATAGACGTCCACTGGCAGTGAGGTGAACACCAGGATTAATACCGGCTGCTCCTGAGCGCGAATCCGAGTGATGACTTCCAGGCCATCTTGCTTCGGAATGCCAATATCGAGAATCACTATGTCTGGCTGAAGCTGTCTGACAAGGCCCACGGCATCAACGCCATTATCGGTGTCGCCGACAACTTCCAGACCATGGTTAGTCAACGAAATTCTTAGTGCGGATCTAATGACTGGATGATCATCGACAATCAATGCTCTTTTCATTTTTCACATCACTGACAAAATATTGGAGTTTCGGCTTCCAGTGGAACTGATTAACGTTCGTTGCGCTGAGCAGTCGATAGGATTCCACATTTAGAACGACCTAAAACCGTAATCCATCTATATATTAAGAAGTACTGAGGATTTTTTGTAAAGGCTCCGGATTTTGCAATTTTGTGAAAATCTATGCATTCTTGGATAAACAAGATGTATTTACAGGTGGCGAAGATTTTCTTCTTTCTTGTGGGAAATTTCCCACAGCACATGCAGGAACGGGCTGAAAGCTTTTGTACGAAAAATCGCTGAAGATAGTGTTATCCACCTTTTTTCAGACAGTCTTTCATGCCCAAAATCCGCATATTGGTACTTGAGGACCAGCCCTTTCAGAGACTGGTTGCTGTCTCGGCGTTAAGGAAAGCCGAAATCGGCCAGGTTTATGAGGCGGCCGACGGAGACGAAGCACTTGCGGCCCTCAAAGCCAGTGGTGGGGTCGATGTGGCCATTTGTGATCTGCACATGAGCGGCATGGATGGCCTGACATTTTTGCATCATGCCAGTCAGAGTGGCCTGTTGAGCTCGGTAATTCTTAGCAGTGATCTGGACCCGGTCCTTCGCCAGGCTACAGCTTCGATGATTCAGTCCCTGGGCCTGGAGTTTCTCGGTGACTTGGGTAAGCCCTTCAATCTTGGCAGGTTCAAGTCATTGCTGGAGCGCTACAGTCGCCCACAGCCACACTTGGCCGCGCCTACAGAAAACCCTAAGCCATTATCTGTTTCAGATATCGTACGCGGCCTGAATAACGGCGAGTTCGAGGCCTACTACCAACCCAAGGTGGACCTGAGCAGCGGGCAGTTGCGCGGCGCCGAAGTATTGGCCCGCTGGAACCACCCGCAATTGGGAATTTTACCGCCCGCGCGCTTTCTTGCGGTCATGGAAGCCAACGAGCTGATTGGCCAGTTGTTCACGGCTTTGCTAGGCCAGGGAATTGCTCTGCAGCGCCAGTTGACGCACCTGCAGTACCCCGTAGAGCTGGCCTTCAACCTGCACGTCTCGCAGCTAGCATTTGTCGAGCTGGTAAACCAAGTCAGGCAATCTTTGGAGCAGTTCCAGTTGCCCGCCAGTGGCTTGTTGTTTGAAGTGACCGAGTCGGGATTGATACAAGCACCGGCCAGTAGTTTGGAAACCTTACTCAGGCTGCGGCTGCTGGGATGCGGTCTGGCCATGGACGATTTTGGGGCCGGTTACTCTTCCCTTGAGCGGCTATGCGAGTTTCCGTTCAGCCAGATCAAGCTTGACGCCTCTTTCGTTCGCAAACTGGACTTTCAGCCGCGAAGCAAAGCAATCATCCGTAGCGCCGTAACGCTCGCCGAAGCTCTTGGACTGTCGTTGGTGGTCGAGGGCGTAGAAACGCAGGAACAGGTACAACTGTTACTCGGTCTTGGCTGTACCTTAGCCCAGGGTTTTCTCTTCGCCCGTCCGATGCCCGGCAAGCATTTTATCTCCTACTGCCAAGACCAAAATATTAAAATGCATAAGCCAAATTGATCCCGAGTGAGGGAAAATGACTCGGTCGCCGGACAATTATGGTTGTCAGTAGCTTCTGCGAGCGCCTCGTACATTTCACTCTTGCCTGAACTAGCTTACTAGCAGTTCCCCGCTCCAACCAGGTAGTCCCAATTGTCTGCTTTGCCTATTTTCAATCGCTTACGGCGAATTTTGCTCCTGGCTTGCCTTGGGCTGTTTAGCAGCCTCGTTTGGGCCAAAGACGCTACATTCCAGCAGCTCAACATCAACAGTCGAATGACTATCGGTTCAACTGAAATAGAGCTAGAGGGAAGTGACTGGCATTGGCTGCGGCAAAAACAGCGATTGGTGTTAGGGGTGTCGGCATCGCGCTTTCCGCCCTATGACAACCTCTATAGCAACCAGGACTACGAAGGTATCACCGCCGACTACTTCGCCTTGGCCGGCCGACTGCTGAATATCGAGTTGCAAGTAGTCACTGTACCTGACAGGGCCACCGGGCTCGCACTCCTGGCCTCGGGAAAGATAGACCTGCTAGGCAGCTCAAACAGCTTTGAACGGCGCGATCCGTCGGTGGTACTCAGTAAACCTTATGTTAAGGATCGGCCGGCACTGTTCAGGCGCCAAGGCGAAATGCGTAGTTTCCCCAAAGACTTGAATGGATTGACGATCGTCACGCCCGTTGACTACATTCAACTGGCCGAGTTACAGAGTCGTTTCCCTACGGCACACATAAAGCCGATGAAGTCGCACCTGGAGGCCATGGCTGAGCTGGCGTTTGGCAGGGCTGACCTGTATCTAGGTGATAACCTCTCTGCATTCAATATGATCAACCAGAGCTTCTACAATGAAGTGCGTTTCGAGCGCTTGCTCGACCTGGATACTGCTGGTTTCAGCTTTGCCATCAATAAAAGTAATCCGCGCTTGCGGCGTATCATCGATCGGGTGATTGATACGCTGGGAGAGGACCGGCAACAAGCCATCGTCAAACTCTGGACCGGCGGTGATGTCGCTCTGGCAGAAGGTAAGCTGGCACTGACTCCTCAGGAAAAGCGCTGGATCGATCGCCATCCGAAAGTGCGCCTGGTGATCAACGACGATCTGGCGCCCATCGCTTACTACAACACCGATGGCAACTTCAGCGGCATCGTCGCCGATTTGCTGGTGATGATTTCCATGCGCACCGGCCTGCAATTTGAGGTGCAACGCAGCGCCAGTTTCACCAACATCATGAAGGCCCTCAAGAATAAGCAGGCAGACCTGGGAATTTTGACTGCCAGCCCTGATCGGGAGGCGTTCCTACGCTTTAGCCGCCCATTTGGCGTGACCACGTTCTCGCTGGTGACAAGCGCCAAATCCTCCAATGCTGCCGTCGATCTCGCGAGCCTGCAAGGCAAACGTTTGGCAATTGCCGAGGGGCATGTGCTGTTCAACAAGATCGCTGAGGAATTTCCACAGATCCGATTAGTCTCTACTTCCACTTCGATCGACGCACTGAGCCTGGTCAACGATGGTGAGGCCGATGCGGCACTCATGTCTTTGAGTGTTGCACGCTACTACGTGGCGCGGCTCTATGAGCAAGAGCTCAAAGTTGCCAATATCATTGATAACGGTCAGGCAAGCGGTTCCTTTGCCATGAGCCGCAGCGAAACCGAACTGCAGTCCATATTGGACAAGGCTTTGCAGAGTATTCCACCAGACCAATTGAGCGAAGTGTCCAATCGCTGGCGAGCCAACGCCTCTATGAGCGGGCAGAACTGGCGAGACTATCGGGGAGTAATCGCCGCCATCGTAGCCGGCGCCATGTTGATAGCATTGATGGCGTTGGGTTTGATCTTTCTATTACGTCGTCAGATCATCAAACGTGCCGCCAGCGAACAGACATTACGTGCACAGCTGACACTCATGCAGACCTTGACCGACGGCATGCCGCACCCGGTGTATGTGCGCGACCGTGAAGGTCGTATGCTGTCGTGCAACCACAGCTATTTGCAGGCGACAGGGCTGTCCCTGGACCAGGTGCTGGGACAGACTGTCGAGCAGATCATTGATAGCTATAGTGCCTCGATCCCCGATCTACACGGTAGTTACTTGATAGCTATGGATGAAGATCGCGTCATCAGCGGTTCATGTGTCGTTGAACTTAGCGGGAAAACGCTGTGGATCGAGCACTGGATTCAACCCTTCCATGATAGCTCTGGAGCGGTTAATGGCGTGAACTGTGGCTGGCTGGACATTACAGAACATCGCCGGATGATGGATGAGCTGGAAACCGCGAAGAATATCGCTGATGAAGCCAGCCGCACCAAAACTACCTTTTTGGCTTCGATGAGTCATGAAATTCGTACACCAATGAACGCGGTGATCGGAATTCTTGAGCTGGTACTCAAACGAAGTGAGCAAGGCACCTTTGATCAGGCCAGCATCGAGATTGCGTACTCATCGGCCAAGAGCCTGTTGGGGTTGATCGGTGACATTCTCGACATCGCCCGCATCGAGTCCGGACGCTTGAGCTTGTCACCAAAGCGGGCCAACCTTCGAGAGTTGATGGAATCGGTGGTGCTGGTGTTCGAAAGCCTGTCCTTACAGAAGGGCTTGGATTTACAACTGGATATCGACTCCAGCACCCACTGCGATGTCTGGATTGATCCGCTGCGCTTCAAACAGGTGTTGTCCAACCTCCTGAGCAACGCCATCAAGTTCACCGACGAAGGCAGTGTCAAAGTAAACCTCAGAGGTGAAATCATCGAGCAGGGGCGCATCAATGTGTACCTACAGATCGAAGACACCGGCATCGGCATATCGGCCGAAGATCAAAAAAAGCTGTTCAAGCCATTTTCCCAGGCTGCCGACGGTGTCCACAAAGGTCAGGAGGGTGCCGGTCTAGGACTGTTGATCAGCCGTTCTCTGTGTGAACTCATGGGAGGTCGCCTGGCCATGACCAGTACCCGTGGCAAAGGTACGCTTGTTCAAGTCGAACTGCTGGTCAACGTCCTTGAGCCAGTCGAGACTCATCCGATAGATAGCGTCAAACCACTATCAGAAATCAGGCAGTGCTGGAGGGTGCTAGTAGTAGATGATCACGCTATCAACCGGGAAATCCTACGCCAGCAGATGAACTTCCTTGGGCACGTAGTGACGGAGGCCGACAATGGCTCGGTGGCTTTGGACAAGTGGCGTAAGGGCGACTTTGATGTAGTGCTGACCGACTGTCACATGCCTCTGTTGAGCGGCCCGGAACTGGCCATAGCGATACGTCAGGAAGAGAGTGAACAACAACGCCCAGCCTGCGTGATTGTCGGTCTCACCGCCGATGCTCAGCCCGAAGAACTAGAGCGTAGTATTCAGGCCGGTATGAACGATTGCTTGATCAAGCCAGTAGGGCTGGATCAACTCGCGGAACGCATCACCAGCATTTACCGAGTGGTTCGGCAAAACGCTGATGCCCAACCGATCAGTATGTCGTTGCCTGCGTTGTACTTTGATCAGACTGTACTGTTTGATCTTGCGCCATTGGTGGAACTCACTAACGGCGACCCCACGTTGATCAAGCATCTTGTCGACCAGCTGTTGGCCAGCAATCGCAAGGACTTGGAGGAATTGATCCAGATGGTTGAGGATCAGGACCGCGCTGGTTTGTCGGAACTTGGACACAGGTTAAAAGGCGCTGCTCGAGTGGTGACCGCCAACCGGTTGATCACCTGCTGCTCACACTTGGAGCAGGTCTGCACTCGCCAAGATCAGCCTTACGAGGTTCTGTTGGAAGTAAGTGATTCAGTTGAACAGGCGATCTTTGAACTGGAACAAGCGTTGGCAAACCTCCCCTCAGATTGAGTCTGGCTATGTCTTTCATGCTGGCCCGCGTTGGCTGAAACGGGCCTCAGATCGCCTGTTCAGCCAGTGGCCTCTCCTCTTTCGAGTTGTTTCGCTGTTTTAGATCTCAGGTTAAGAATTACATACTGGCCTGTAGGAATCGTCCCACTAAGCTGTAGGAGCGGCCCTCTTAGAACCCGTTGTTCGAATCTTTAGTATTGAAACCCGTGCGATCACTCTTCCGTTACTCCAAGGAGGCTTCATGTGACGCACTGCTCCCCCGGTTTTAAATTAAGGATGAAGAATGAAATTCCATAAAACTCCTCTGGCAATGTTGGCTGCTTTGGTACTGGCTAGCGGCGCCGCTTATGCTGAAGACACTGTAACTCCGCCCGCAGCAGCTTCTGCAGTCGGTGGTAGTGGCAAAGTCAACTTTGTCGGTAGCATTATCGACGCGCCATGCTCGCTGGATGCAGAAAGCAAGGACCAGACTGTTCGCATGGATGAAATCTCCAACAAAACGCTGGCAGACCAAGGCGAATCGTCGATGCAGAGCTTCAACATTGAGCTCAAGCAGTGCGATATCAGCAAACTGAAGAAGGTCAAGGTCACCTTCGGTGGCGACGCCGACCTGACCGACCCGACTCTTCTGGGTATCGCCGGTTCGGCAAAAGGCGCAGGCATTGCTCTGACCAACGGTTCCGGTGCTCAAGTCAAGCTGGGTGAAGCGTCTGCAGCCCGTACCCTGCTGGAAGGCAACAACACCCTGGCATTCGGCGCCTTCCTGCGTGGTACCACCGCTAAAGACGTAGCGGTTACCCCAGGCGAATTCACCGCCACTGCCAACTTCATGCTGGCTTACGAATAAAGCAACCGCCGAGAGCGTGCGCTCTCTCCTAGGTTGTGATTTTCAATAATATCGAGACTTTACAGTCTCGATATTATTAATCCTTTCAATTTGGCCGCATCGGCAAACTATAAAAGTTTTTATCAACATATATTCACATGCCGAGCATTAGCGCCGACCGTGACTAAGTTAGCTCGCCCCGTATTTTCGTACTTTTACTTTGCCACGTGCCGAGCATGAAGTTATTTAGTTGCCGTCGATTGACTGGATAAACAGTCGATAACTTCCATTTTTTATTTGAATTAATATGACTGCAGGCAAGATCACTCTTTCGCTGGGGGTACTGATCAGTTCACTGGCTTTGCCGCTGACGTCCTTGGCCGTCGACTTCAACCTCGACGTCATGGATGTGGACGAGCGCGGCAGCATCGACCTCAGCCGTTTCAAAACGGCGAACTACGTCATGCCCGGCGAGTACCTGATGGGTATTCAGGTCAATGATCGAAAACTCGCGGAACGCAGCCTGCATTTCTATGCCACAGACCCGGACGCTACTACTACCCGGGTTTGCGTGCCCATGTCCCAGGCACCCAGCCTGGGCCTGAAAGAAGACATTCTGAAAAAGCTCGCCAGCTGGCATGGCGAGGACAACTGTGCGGATCTGGAAAGTATTCAAGGCTTGCGGCTAACGCCTGACATGGAGCACAGCGTGCTGCGCTTGAGTGTTCCACAGGCCTGGATGGAGTATCGCGATCCTAACTGGAGCCCGATCAGTGAATGGGATGAAGGCATCCCCGGTTTCATTCTGGACTACAACCTTAACTCCTCGTTAAGCCAGTACAGCAGCTCCGGCACCACCCGCCAGATCAGCGGTAACGGCACCATGGGCTTCAACGCGGGCGCATGGCGTCTGCGCGGCGACTTTCAGGGCAGCAGCTCGCAGTCCCGTGCCTATAAGAGTCAGGACTTTTCCTGGAGCAGCTTCTATGCCTATCGCCCCCTGCCACGGCAAGGGGCAAAGCTGATGGTTGGTGAAGTCAACCTGAACTCGAAACTGTTCGACTCCTTCCGCTACCAGGGCATCAACTTGGCCACCGACGATCAAATGCTGCCGCCGAGCCTGCGCGGCTATGCCCCGGAAGTCGTGGGCGTAGCCAAAGGTAACGCACGGGTTACGGTGCGCCAGGATGATCGCGTGCTCTATGAAACCACGGTGCCACCGGGGCCCTTTCGCATTCGCGACATTAATAGCGCGGTCAGCGGCAAGCTGGACATCGAGATCAGCGAGGATGATGGCAGCACCCAGAGCTACCAGACCGAAACGGCAAACGTCCCTTACCTGAGTCGGCCGGGATATTTTCGCTACAACATGACAGTGGGCCGGCCGTCCAGCTATGACCGGGAAGACACCGGACCGACCTTTGCCGCCGGCGAAATGTCCTGGGGCATGAACAGCGACTGGTCGCTGTTCGGTGGCAGCCTGCTGACCCAAGACTACACCGCGGTCGCTGGCGGTATTGGCCGCAACCTCCATGAGTTTGGCGTGGTGTCTGTGGACGTCACCCACACCAACGCAGAAGTCCCTGAGCGTGGTGAACTGCGCGGTAGCTCCCTGCGCCTGAACTATGCGAAGCGCTTTGATGAATACGACAGCGAACTCAACTTTGCCGGGTATCGCTTCTCCCAGCGTCAGTTCATGACCATGGATGACTTTCTCAACGCGCGTAATAACGATGGCGTCCAGCGCAACAGCAAAACCGCCTATACCCTACTGGCCAGCAAGTCGTTCCGCGACCTGGGCTTCAGCACCCACGTGTCCTACACCCATGAGAATTACTGGGATCAAAGCTCCAGCGAAAACGTGAGTGCTTACTTGAGCCGCTACTTCGATGTGGGTAGGTTCAAAGGCCTCTCCATGACCCTGTCTTTGAATCGGACCCGTAACAATTGGGAGTCCGACAATAGCCTGTCGCTGTCGTTGACCCTGCCCTTTGGTGACGGTCAACGTATCGGTTACGACGCCTACGCCAGCAGAGGTGGGGTGCGTCACGGCGCCAGCTACTCGAAATACACGCCAGATCACAACTACCAGATCCGCGGTACCACTGGGCTCGATGGTGACGGTATTCAGGGTTACTACAGCCAGCATACCGCTCAGGCCGACTACAGCCTCAACGGCAGTTACCGCGAGAACGGCAGCCAAAGTGTCGGCCTGTCCGTGCGCGGGGGGGCTACCGTCACGGCCAAAGGCGCGGCCTTGCACCCACCTGCGCTCAACGGCGGCACGCGGATCATGCTCGACACTGACGGTGTTGCCGGGGTGCCGCTGCAAAATGGTGAGACCCGCACCAACGCCATGGGGGTGGCGGTATTGCCAACCTTCAACAGCTATTACCGTACCGATGTTCAGATCGACCTGAATCGCCTGCCCGATGACATGGACGCGAGCAAATCGGTTACCGAAGCCACCTTGACTGAAGGCGCCATTGGTTATCGCAAGCTCACCGTGATTCAGGGCAAAAAGGCAATGGTTACCCTGAAATTGCCAGATGGCTCATACCCACCTTTCGGTGCCAGCCTGCTGGATGCATCCGGGCGTGAAGTCGCGATTGTCGCCGACAGTGGGTTCGCCTATCTCACCGGTATCAATACCAACTCCGAGTTCCAAGTGGTCTGGGGCCGCAACAAACGCTGCAACCTCAACCTGCCCGACAACCTGCAGTCGGAGCAGCGCTACACCCTGCTCTGCCAACCCCAATCCTGACTTGAGGATCTTATATGCTGATCAATACGCAGTTCTTCAAATACCTGGCAGTTGCCGGATGTTTAATCGCCCCCGGGCTCGCGCCTCAGGCAGCGATTTCGCTGGACCGTACTCGGGTCATTTTCAACGGCGAAAACAAATCGTTGAGTCTCAGTATCCGTAACGACAACAAAGAGCTGCCGTTTCTGGCTCAGTCGTGGATCGAGAACGACCAGCAAAAAAAAGTAACCGGGCCGCTCATCGTTTTACCGCCTTTGCAACGGCTGGAACCGACCTCCGGTGGGCAGGTAAAAATATTGAAGTCCGCTGAAGTCGAGCAGTTGCCAAAAGACCGCGAAACCCTCTTTTACTTCAACCTGCGTGAAGTTCCCCCGCGCGCGGAAACCAGCAACACCATGCAAATCGCGCTACAAACAAAAGTCAAACTCTTCTATCGCCCGGCTAACATCGCCCCGGAACGAGGTGATATCTGGCAGGAGCGCTTGACGGTGAAGAAAAACGGTCGTGGTTTCACTCTTGAGAACCCGACGCCCTACTACATCACCATCAACGAGATCGTCGATGCCTCGAACCTCCGTGGCGAGACAGACTTCAGTCCGGTCATGCTTGCGCCCTTCTCCACTCTAGAGGTTGTTCCCGACGGCAAGGTCACTCAGCCGGTTTTGACCTACATCAATGACTTTGGCGGCTATCACCAACTCAAATACCGCTGTGACACCAGCACCTGCCAGTTAAACAAGGAAGCACAGAAGTCCTGATCCGAAAAATGAATAACGTATTCATACACTGTGCTGGGTTTTCAGGTTGACGCAATGAAAAAAATACTCATAGGGCTAGGCACATTAAGTGCTCTGCTGCTGTCGGGCAGCGATGTCATCGCCGATGAAATACGCTTGAACTTTTCAGGAAATCTGATTGTGCCAACCTGCGAACTCACCGTGGATAACCCGGAGCAGACGGTAAAGTTTGATGACTACAGCAAGAAGGACTTGATGCTGACCGGCAAGAGCGCGGCAATGCCGTTTTTCATTACGGTAAAAACCTGCGCATCCGCCAGCAAGATCAATATCATCTTCAAAGGGCAGGAGGAAGCGCTGGCCAGCGGGGCATTAGCAATCACTGGTGCTGCTTCCGGAATCGCCATCAGTCTTGAAACATCGGCGGACGAGCCCATCAAACTTAACAGTGACACCCTTAGTTTCAACATTTCCGGGGGCACCCAGGAGCGGTTGCCCTTCAAGGCCTACGTGCTCAAGCTGCCGAATAGAACCATCGAGGCAGGCAGTTTTTCTGCAGTAGCCAACTTCGAGTTGTCCTACCCATGACGCCGATAGTCCAACTAAAACATCTCGTTACGCCGGTTATTGTTCTAGCCTTGGGCCTGGCGTCCGACCGCTGTTTGGCAGGAACAGATGTTGCGATGGCGAACATCACCGGCAGCATTACCCAGCCTGCATGCAAATTCAACCTCGGTAATTCACTCGATGTGAAGTTCACCGATGTCGATGTCTCGAAAATCGCCACGGGTCAGTACAGCGTACCCATTGATCTAAACGTTACCTGTGGAAACGAGGCGGCCTCAATCACGTTGAAATTGACCGGCACGCCCGGTTATAGCCCGGACGTGATAAACACAGATGTTGAGGGGCTGGGGATCAAGCTAACCAATATGCGCCTGGGAACTGTCTGGCAAGCCAATACCAGCATCAAAACGACCGCTGCAAACAACAATACTATCCTTGCAACGCTGACAGCACTTCCAGGCACCCAGTTTACAGGGGGCGAGTTTTCAGCCAGCGTGAGTATTTCCGCAAATTACGACTAGTAAGAGATTGCACCTTTGTGCGATTACCAATAGCAGCGAGTTACCCAAATGAAATATATACCATTTTTAGTGTTTTTGATATTTTCCGCTCCGGCTGCAGGATCGCTTTATATAGAAAAAGTCCCTGGTACACAATCCTATGGCATGTTTGGTGACATGGATAACATTTTCGTGACGGAACCGGCAAAAAGCCACGTCCCATCAACCATGACGGTCGAGTGGCCTTCAAAAAATGGTATCTGGATCATTTTCGCGTTTGTGGGAAGGGTGTCGCAGGCACCCATCTATTTAGGCCCAAGTTTAACGCCTACTGATAATGCGTCTGCTGTGTTAAGTGAACTGGCTAACAGCAAGCTTGCCGGCGGCGTCATTATGCCACTCGTGACCTCAGAGTCGATGAAAAGTATTATTTTCATGGTCTGCGACTATAAAACCAATAATCAATTTATGACCTGCAAAATGGCCACTACCTTGGCGGGAGAAATCACACTGCCACCGCCAGAGGAAGAAACATCAAGCTGCAGTATCCTCGGTTCCATTGAATTGCATCACGGCAACCTGACGCTAGAGACAGTTGCTTACGATAGTGCCCAAGCCTTGGCCTATGTTACCTGTAACAAGAGCACCAAAGTGAGCCTGTCGATTGAAGGGATGGTGCCGCTCAAAGGCGTAACCGGCTTATATTCACAGTTAACTGTAGGTGATGCGCCCTTCGGTGCAGCTTACAGCTTCACCGCTGACATTTCTTATACCCCGGTAACCGTTAAATCGGTACTCAGAACTGTCGGTACTGTGACCCCTGGTGACTTCAACGGAAGTGCCAGGATGGAACTGACATTTCCTTGATCGCCTAATGGATTTTTAACAACACAGAGAAGATGTAGGCCTTTGGACGGTGAGCTTTCAGCCTTGCGGCACCTAATTAATAATTGGAGTATTCAAGTTGAAAACCTCGCATTGCATAATCGGCGTTTTGCTGATTACGACATTAACCATTCTGATCGATATACCTTCCGATACGTGGCTGACATCGGCAACGCTTAGCCTGGTACTCGGGGCCAGCGCTTTGGCCTACATGGCGGTTTCCTGCTTGTTGGCCAGTCGTTGGCGTGTAGTTGAGAACCTGTTTGGCGGCTTGGACCGCACCTATGAGGCGCACAAGTGGCTCGGCATATGGGCTCTTGTGTTTGCCACCTATCACTTTGTATTCAAGGCAAATCTGGACGTTTGGAACAGCGCGGCCATTCTGGAACTGCCCAGGTACTGGACGCGACTGGTACGCCAGTTGAGTTATGTCGCCTTGGGCTTGATAGTGCTACTGGCGCTGAACCGCAATATTCCCTACAGCCTGTGGCGCTGGTGGCACAAGCTTTCTGGCCCTCTGTTTGTGATCGTGATCTTGCATTGGCTCAGTTTCAAATCGCCGATCACCCTGCTCAGCCCTTCGGGTATTTGGCTGGCACTATTGTGCGGACTAGGCCTGGTCGCCGCTCTTTACAAACTGGTGCTTTATCCATTCGTTGCCCGTGCGGGTGAGTACCGGGTGGCCGCCGTAATCAGAGAAAATGATGCACTACATTTAACCTTGGAACCGCTCCAGAAAGGCTTTGATTTCAAAGCCGGACAGTTTGCGTTTTTGGCAATGGAGCAAAAGGGCCTGCGCGAGCCCCACCCCTTCACCATCGCTAGTGCTAAGGGGCCTAATGGGCAGATTGCGTTCATGATCAGAGAGCTGGGGGATTACACCAAAGCGCTGAGCAAGTGCGCAAAAGTTGGAATGCGCGCCACACTGTACGGCCCTTACGGCCGCTTTAAACGTCCCCATCAGGCTGAGCGGGAAATCTGGATCGGCGCAGGTGTTGGTATTTCACCGTTCATTTCCTGGTTGCAAGACCCAGAAGCTAAAGACTTCGAAAAAGCGACCTTGGTCTATTGCTTCAAGCCCTCACGTGCCTTCCCTCCGGCCGAGGAGTTGCAAGCCATGGCCAAGAAGCGTGGGGCAGAATTCGTTACTAATGTCGGTGGCATCGAACCGATGGCCGAGACCTTGCGCCAGGCGGTAGCTGAACGCAATCCAGACAATGTCCACGTAAGTTTTTGCGGCCCTAAAGCCTTACTGGCCAAGGTCCGGGAATTGATGGATATGAACCGGATTCCGCAGGCTAATCTGCACGTCGAACTCTTCGATTTTCGTTAAGCAAGTAAGTGCGCGTGCTGAATTTTTCCTCGCTTTGTCGGCTGGTTCTTAGGTATGGAGGTGCCTACGAAACCAGGGGGGATTCAATGTTGTGACGCTACATTGTTTGTAGCTTCTCAAAAACGATTTAAGGCCAGCCCAAACGGGCTGGCCTTTTTTTCGCCATCAAGATCCGCGATCACAACCCTGCATGAGCAAAGGAATGGAGCACTGCGTATGACTGAATCGCAAACCCGTAAAGCCAAAAGGAAGAAGTACCTCGCTTGGGCTTCTCTGCTTGGCTTGATGGCGAGAACTCCAATACCGTGCGTCTAGGCAAGAAGCCGCCGTTTCTGGTTTTGGATACTGACCTCAAAGATGTTGTCATTCAGCGTGTTGGCAACGGTTTGAAGATCAAGATCAAAGGTGCGGTTACTGATTACAGCAGTGACCTCTATCTGCCCGACGGCGATACCTATACGACGTATCGTGTGAGCCTTGTCCAGAGAGAGACCCGAGCCCCCTTGCCCAGCGGTCGATAGGGGCGAGTTCCCAAAAGGCTGCAGTGTTAACCTTGCACGTTCACCCACGCTTCAATCTTGTAAGCTCGTTACCCAGTGGCCTCTACCGCTGTTTATTGGAAAGGACTCCTCTGTGTATGACGACAAAAACCATTTACGACGTTGAGGGTGAATCCGAAGCGTTGGTCTTGGCACGCCGTAACGCTCAACTCACCTTCAAGCATTTCTGCCGAGAGCTCTCCTCGGAGCGACGGCGCATTGTTCCTGCCCTCGATTTTGCTGCGGTCAAAATTGGTTTCGCTGTGCCCCCTTCGAACGCAGCAACGCCCACCCAGGAGAACATGTGGGTCAGCGATGTCGAATTCGACGGTGAAACCATCAAGGGCATCCTCATCAATTCCCCGCAGTGGGTGACATCCCTGAGTGCCGGCGATGTGATTGAAGTGCCGTTGAGCGACTTGGATGATTGGATGTATGTGGCTGATGGCGTTGTCTTTGGCGGCTATACCATCGATGTCATCCGTGCCGGGCTGTCGATCGAAGAACGTGCCAGCCACGATGCGGCCTGGGGATTGGACTTTGGTGCTCCAGGAGAGGTATTGGTGGCCCCTGCCTCCAGTGCTTTGCCTGAGCGGGAGTGGTCTGAATTCCCGGTGAGCGAGAAGAGCTTCGATCAGCTCAACCAGGTGCAGCGTGATACGCCATCGACCTTGAGCGAGCCTGAAGATGAGGCAGCCGGTATTCCCCTATGGCCGATAGGCTTGGGGATTCTGCTTGTAGGGTTGTTTGGGTTGTATTGCTTGCTGAGCGACAGCCTGCCTGTCGCTCTAGTGGGAAGCCAAGGAACTACCGACCAATTTCTATCGTTCATGTTGGTGACATTGATCACGGGCATCGGACTGATCTCAGGCACTGGCCCCTGGTATTTCCGCTGGCGCTTGCGTACCCCTCAATGGGGTAAATCCCGAGCATTGGATGTTGTGGCCATCTGCTTGGTGCCGGTGATCGCTACGCTACTTCAGCATTACAGCAACACCTAATCGAATCCCGCTTGGATAGCGGCGAATAGATGTGATCGTGCAGGGCGGGCTGGCCGCGCAGACGCCGATGTCAGCCGAAGCGCCAGCGCGTCAAAGTCCGAGCTCACGTAATCGCCGGTATAGCGTACGTTCACTGACGCCCAGGTGGCGAGCCAGTTCACTGCGTGAACCGCCGAAGCTTTGTAGGGCTTGAGCCAGTTGTCCGAGGTTGTCCTTTTTGCGTCGACGCAGGCCTGGCTCAGGTCTGCCTACCCCACTGCCCAGTTCAGCGGGCAGATGCTCGGCGCGAATAATACCGTCGTCCGTGAACAGGCGCGCCCGCTCGAGGATGTTGCGCAGCTCGCGAATGTTCCCAGGAAAGCTGTGCAGGCTGAGCAGTTTTAGTGCTTCGCTATCGACGTGTGGTGCGGTCTTGCCGACCATGCGTTGTAGCAGGCTTTCAATCAGCAGCGGCAGATCATCGACCCGCTCGCGCAGTGCCGGTAAGCGAATCGGGAAGCCGCTAATGCGGTAATAGAGGTCTTCACGAAAGGTGCCCGCCGCGACCATTTCCTTGAGCGGTTTGTGGGTGGCTGAGACCAGCCTGAAGTCCGAGTGGACCGTGCGCAGGCTTCCGACCGGGCGAAAGCTGCCGGACTCAATCAAGCGCAATAGCTTGACCTGCATGGCCAGTGGCACTTCACCGATTTCATCGAGAAACAAGGTGCCGCCATGGGCCGCTTCAGCCAGGCCAATCTTGCGTTGTAGCGCCCCGGTGAACGCGCCTTTCTCATAACCGAACAGCTCGCTTTCGAACAATGACTCGGTCAGGCCTGTGCAGTCGACTACCACCAGCGGGCCATTGGCGCGTGGGCTGCCCAAGTGCAAGGCACGGGCAAAGAGCTCCTTGCCGGTCCCGGACTCTCCCTGCAGCAGCACGGGGATCTGTGCAGGGGCTGCCCGCTGCAGGCTGGACAGGGAATCTTTAAATGCGGCTGAGCGTCCTACCAAACCTTGTTGTTGAGGTTGAGCGGAGGCCACGGCGATGCTGGTCAGGCGCTCGACGAACGCCACGACTTCACCGTGCTGATCAAGGATCGGGCGCAACTCGACATCGACATGTTCGGGGCCGCGCGGTGTGTGATGGACATGCAGCACCCGTTCCGGCGTGCGACTGTCCCAGGCCTTGCGCATTGGGCACAGCTCGCCGGCTTGATCGCACGGCACAGCGTAATGATGGGAAACCCGATGACATTTACCGCCGATGGCGGCCTGGCCGTCAACACCGAACTGACGCTGATAGGCGCCGTTGGCAGCGAGAATGTTGTAGTCGGTATCCAAGACAATGGTTGGCTGAGTGTCGTGCTCAAGATAGGACACCAGCGCCTGTACAGTGGGGTCGGGAATATTTCGCGATGAATAAGACATAAGGCACCAGGGAAAGCTCACCAGCAGCTTAACTGAAGGCGAGAGGGACTGCCAAAAACTGCCAGCAACTGCCATTCGCTGACAGTAAATTTGGCAGTCTGTGCCGGAGCAGGTCGCTGGCAGTCAATGAAATAGGCATTTGCTCACTGGCACGCATCTTGATGACAGCCTGATCCATGCGCGCACGGCTTAACGCCATGGCACACGGAATTATCTGGAGAGCGGTAATGATCATCGGCGGCAACTTGTATGTGGAGGCGCTGTTCGACAGTGCGACCTCGACCATCAGCTACTTGGTGATGGACCGTGGCAGTGGGCACTGTGCTTTGATCGACAGTGTGCTCGATTACGATCCGAAATCCGGGCGCACCGACAGTGCGTCAGCCGACAAGCTGGTGGCTCGGGTTAACGAACTGGGCGGCAAGGTTCAATGGATTCTGGAAACCCATGTGCACGCTGATCATCTATCGGCGGCGGCGTATCTCAAGCAAGCCCTGGGTGGCCAGATTGCTATTGGCAGTCAGATTACCCAGGTGCAGAAGGTCTTTGGTGCGCTGTTCAATGCCGACCAAGGGTTTGCCCGCGATGGCAGCCAGTTCGATGTGCTGTTCGATGATGAGCAGGCGTTTACCATCGGCAGTCTGCAGGCCCGTGCCCTGCACACCCCTGGGCATACCCCAGCGTGTATGACCTACGTGGTGGAAGTCGATGGACACTGCATCGCCTTTGTCGGCGATACGCTGTTTATGCCTGACTACGGCACCGCCCGTTGTGACTTTCCCGGCGCCAGTGCGCGCACGTTGTATCGCTCAATCCAACGCATTCTCGCCCTCCCCGCGCAAACCCAGTTGTTCATGTGTCATGACTACCTGCCAGGTGGGCGCGAACTGCGTTACATGACCACGGTGGCCGAACAGCGCGCCAGCAATATTCATATCCATGAAGGCGTCAGCGAAGACAGCTTCGTCGCTATGCGTGAAGCCCGTGATGCCACCCTGGAGATGCCGGTACTGATCCTGCCTTCAGTGCAGATCAACATGCGCAGCGGCCAACTGCCCGAACCTGAAGAGAACGGTGTGCGCTACCTGAAGATTCCGCTCAACGTGCTCTGAGCTACACCCCAGAATTATTATTAGAAGGACCACTTGCCATGCATGCTCCACTTTCCTCTGCCGAGGTGCCGAAAGGCGACCATCATAAAGTGCTGATAGTCGGCGCCGGCGCTGCCGGTATCGCTGCCGCTTCCAGCTTGATCTGCCGTGACCCTTCGCTGGATGTCGCGATCATCGATCCCGCTGACGTCCACTACTACCAACCGGGCTGGACTATGGTGGGTGCCGGGATCTTCCAGGCCCGCTCCACTGCTCGGACCATGGCTTCGACCATTCCTGGCGGCGTGCGCTGGATCAAGGCACGGGTCGAGACGTTTGACCCCCAGGCACAGACCGTGACCCTGGATAACGGCCGCCTGCTCAGCTACGAGCAACTGGTGGTCTGTCCTGGTCTGACGCTCGATTGGAACGCGATCGAAGGCTTGAGTGAGACCCTTGGTCGCAATGGTGTGACCTCCAATTACCGCTACGATCTGGCGCCCTACACCTGGCAGCTGGTACAGAACCTGCGCGAAGGGCGGGCGCTGTTCACTCAGCCGCCTATGCCGATCAAGTGCGCAGGTGCGCCACAAAAAGCCTTGTACCTGTCGTGTGACCACTGGCTGCGCAACGGCCGCCTGGGACAAGTGCAAGCGCAGTTCTTCAACGCTGGCGGGGTGTTGTTTGGCGTTCCCGACTATGTGCCGGCACTGATGGAGTACATCGACAAGTACGCCGTCGACCTGCAGTACGCCCACCGCTTGGTAGCGGTCGATGGCCCAGCCAAGAAGGCGACTTTTGTTCGCACCCTGCCCGATGGCAGTACCGAAACTCACGTCCATGCATTCGACATGCTGCATGTGGTTCCGCCCCAGGTGGCCCCTGACTTCATTCGTAACAGCCCATTGGCTGATGCTGCTGGCTGGATCGATGTTGACCCGGCAACCCTGCGTCACAAGCGTTACGCCAATGTTCATGGCCTGGGTGACGGCATCAACACCACCAACGCCAAGACTGCCGCCGCCGCACGCAAACAGGCCCCCGTGGTCGCCAACAACGTGCTGGTTGCTCTCGGGCGCTTGCCCAAGCTGGCCCATTACGATGGTTACGGCTCCTGCCCGTTGACTGTTGAGCGCGGCAAGATCGTTCTGGCCGAGTTCACCTATGGCGGCAAGCTGGCGCCGAGCTTCCCGCGTTGGCTGCTCGATGGTCGTCGTCCGACACGCCTGGCCTGGTTGCTCAAAGCGCAGATCCTGCCGCCATTGTACTGGCGCTGCATGCTCAAGGGCCGGGAGTGGTTGGCCAAACCGCAAACTGCACCGACTGAGGTACAGCAGTGATCGAACAGCAATTCCTTGCTGGTGGATTGGGCGCGATCATCGGTGCCGTGTTGGCGCTGACCGGTGCCGGGGGAGGCATTCTTGCCGTTCCGTTGCTGGTCTTTGGCCTTGGCTTATCGATGGTCGAGGCTGCCCCGGTCGGCCTTCTGGCTGTCGGTATGGCTGCTGCGGTCGGTGCTGTGTTGGGGCTGCGTCAGGGTGTGGTGCGTTATCGTGCTGCGGCCTTTGTCGCGCTGATTGGTATTGTCGCCGCGCCGTTGGGACTGATGCTGGCGCATCAACTGCCCAACGAGCCATTAGCGCTGACTTTCGCCGTGGTGTTGATCTACGCCTGCGCACGCATGTTGCTCAAGGCACGACGCGAGCTGCGCGGTGAACCACCACTGGGCAAGCGTACGGTCATGCCATGCGTGCTTAATCCGTTGCAGGGGCGCCTGCGTTGGACTCTGCCCTGTGCCCGAGCGTTAGCATTTACAGGGGCGTTGTCCGGGCTGCTGTCGGGTTTGCTGGGAGTGGGCGGAGGCTTTGTGATTATTCCGGCACTGAGCCGCTACACCAATCTGGACATGAAGAGCATCGTTGCCACGTCTCTGGCGGTGATTGCCCTGGTGTCCACGGGTAGTGTGGTCAGCGCCAGCGTTGGTGGGGTCATGCACTGGACGGTGGGCGCACCGTTTGCAGGTGGTGCTGTGCTGGGGCTGCTGGTCGCCCGACAGTTTGCCAGCCGCCTGGCCGGACCACGGCTCCAGCAACTGTTCGCCACGGTCGGCATCTGTTCGGCTGTGCTGCTGGTGGTGAAGACCCTGAGTACGTGAGCCCTACTCCGCCAGCAAGGCATCCTGCTCCTGCGCGCACAGCGCCAGAAGAAAATCCCAGACCACCCGCAAGCGAACCGACTTGTGCAGTTCGCGGCGGGTGCAGATCCAGTAGCTGCGCTGGATGGTTTCATTGGGCAGTACTCGCACCAGCGCCGGGTCATGCCGGGCCATGTAATTGGGCAGCACGGCAATGCCTAATCCGGCGCGGGCGGCCTGCTGTTGGGCGATGACGCTGGTGCTGCGAAACACGACATTCGGTGCGCGGCAGAAGCTGTTGAGAAACAGCAATTCCTGACTGAACAACAGGTCGTCGACGTAGCCGATCCAGTTGTGCTTGGCCAGGTCTTCGCGGTGATCGAGTGCAGGTGCCTGGGCCAGGTACTCGGGGCTGGCGTACAGCGCCAGGCGGTAATCAGTGAGTTTGCGGGTGATCAACAGGTCAGCATTAGGCCGTTCCAGGTGGATGCTGATTTCTGCTTCGCGGTTGAGGATGCTGACAAAGCGCGGCACAGCGACCAGTTCCACCTCCAATCCCGGATAGCGTTCGAACAGGCTACCCATGCGCGGGGTGAAGAACATGATACCGATGCCTTCAGTGACACCCAGGCGGATCTTGCCCAATGGAGTGATGGCCTGGGTAATCTCTTCTTGGGCCAGTAGTGCGACGTTTTCCATGGCTTCGGCATGTTTGAGCAGGGCCTGGCCGGAGGGCGTCAGTTCGTAACCTTGGGCGTGTTGAACGAACAGGGCAGTACCCAGGCTCTGCTCGATATTGTCGATGTGCCGGGCCACGGTGCTGTGGGTAGTGTTGAGGCGCTTGGCCGCGGTCAGCAGGCGACCGCTGCGCTGTAACTCGAGAAAAAATCGCAGATCATTCCAGTCGAACATGCTTTTCCTTGTGAATCAGGTGTTCACGGGACGTTGTGTTAAAACGCACAGCACTTGAGTGAAATCTAACGTTTTCATCTCGAAATTAATCAATAACATGGACCAGGACAAGAATAATAATCAGGCGCGAGGTTGCCCATGCCATCAGCCGATCCTGTCTACGATTACGTGGTTGTGGGTGCCGGTCCTGCCGGATGCTTACTGGCCAATCGATTGTCTGCCGATTCCGGCTGCCGGGTGTTGTTGCTCGAAGCGGGCGGTAAGGACAACTATCCCTGGATTCACATTCCAGTGGGTTACCTGTATTGCATCGGTAACCCGCGTACCGACTGGTGCTTCAAGACCGAAGCGCAACCTGGGCTTAATGGTCGCGCCTTAGGTTACCCACGGGGCAAGGTGCTCGGTGGCTGTTCCTCGATCAATGGCATGATCTACATGCGTGGCCAGGCCGGTGACTACGACCGGTGGGCCGAGCAAGGCAACGCCGGTTGGGCCTGGAACGATGTCTTGCCGTTGTTCAAAGCCAGCGAAAACCACTTTGCCGGTGCCAGTGATATCCACGGCAGTACGGGTGAATGGCGGGTTGAGCAACAACGCTACTCCTGGCCGATTCTCGATGCCTTCCGTGATGCCGCTGCGCAAAGTGGTATCGCCAGGGTTGCTGATTTCAACGGCGGCGATAATCAAGGCTGTGGATACTTTCAGGTTAACCAGCGCGCCGGCATTCGCTGGAATTCGGGCAAGGCCTTTCTGCGCCCGATCCTCAATCGCCCCAATTTGACCGTGCTCACCGATGTTCTGGTCGATCAGGTAACCCTCGACGCAGGTCGTGCCTCTGCGGTACGGGCACGTTGGCAAGGCCGTTGGCAGCACTTCAGTGCCCGTCGCGAGATTATCCTCTGCGCAGGCTCGGTGGGTTCGCCCGGTATCCTGCAGCGTTCGGGCATCGGCCCGCGGGGTTTGCTGGAGAGCCTGGGGATAGCGGTGCGGCATGAATTGCCCGGGGTTGGCGGCAACCTGCAGGACCACCTGCAACTGCGGCTGATTTACCAGGTCAATGGCGCGCGTACCCTCAACCAGGTCGCCAACAGCGCGTGGGGAAAGCTGGGCATGGGCCTTCGCTATCTGTACGACCGCAGCGGTCCACTGGCCATGGCGCCGAGCCAGTTGGGAGCATTTGTGCGCTCCGGGCCGGAACACGCCTCGGCCAACCTGCAATACCATGTGCAACCGCTATCGCTCGAGCGCTTCGGCGAGCCACTGCATCGCTTCCCGGCGTTTACCGCATCGGTGTGCAACTTGCGGCCGGCGAGCCGTGGACGCATCGATATTCGCTCCGCCAACCCGGACGATGCGCCACTGATTGACCCCAACTATCTCAGTGACCCGCAGGACCTGCAGGTTGCCGCCCAGGCCATTCGAATTACCCGCAAGATTGTCCAGGCCCCTGCCTTGGCGGCTTTCAGCCCGCGTGAATATTTGCCCGGGCCAGACCTGCAAAGTGAAGAACAACTGCACGAAGCCGCCGGCCAGATCGGTACGACGATTTTCCATCCGGTCGGCACCTGCCGGATGGGCCATGGCCCGTTGGACGTGGTTGACGATCAGCTTCGCGTGCACGGCGTACCGGGCTTGCGCGTCGCCGATGCCTCGATCATGCCGCAGATTGTTTCCGGCAATACCTGCTCACCTACCTTGATGATTGCCGAGAAGGCGGCGCAATTGATAATTCGGGGAATGTTATCCACAGCTCGGATCGATGAAGAAAACGCAGTACCGACGCCCTGACCAGGGTGCGTAGCAACAACGACGCCGGACGCGGTCTGCCAGCGTCGACAGTGGAACAACAAGAATAATCACTGGGGCCTTCAGGCCGAGGACAGCAACGATGTCGGAATACACTCAGGAGCAGGGCGCGGCTACGGTGAGCAACAGCCGCCGTGAAGAGCGCAAGATCATTTTCGCGTCATCCCTCGGGACAGTTTTCGAGTGGTATGACTTTTTTCTTTATGGGGCACTGGCCGCGGTCATCAGCAAGCAGTTCTTTGCCGGTGTGAACGACACCACTGCCTTTATCTTTGCCTTGATGGCCTTTGCCGCCGGCTTTCTGGTGCGGCCGTTCGGCGCCCTAGTGTTCGGCCGATTGGGCGACATGATCGGACGCAAGTACACCTTCCTGGTGACCATCGTGCTGATGGGAGTGTCGACTTTCGCAGTCGGATTGCTCCCGACTTACGCTAGCATCGGCATTGCCGCACCGATCATCCTGGTGATCCTGCGCATGCTGCAGGGCCTGGCGTTAGGCGGCGAATACGGCGGTGCTGCGACCTACGTGGCTGAGCATGCGCCAGCCGGCAAGCGCGGCTTCCATACCGGGTTCATTCAGTCCACGGCTACCCTAGGGCTACTGCTGTCGCTGGTGGTTGTGCTGGGCAGCCGATACATCAGTGGCGATCAGTTTGAAGTCTGGGGCTGGCGCCTGCCATTTCTGCTGTCGATTGTGCTGCTGGCGATCTCCACCTGGATCCGCATGAGCATGCACGAATCCCCCGCCTTCGTGAAAATGAAGGCCCAAGGCAAGGCCAGTAAAGCGCCGATCCGTGAATCCTTTGGTTCCTGGCCCAATCTCAAGGTGGTGTTGACTGCGTTGTTCAGCATCAACGCAGGGCAAGCGGTGACCTTCTACACCGCGCAGTTCTACGTACTGTTCTTCCTCACCCAGATGCTCAAGATGGACCCGGCTCAAGCCAATACCCTGTTGATTATCAGTGTGGTGATCGGTGCGCCGTTCTTCGTGTTCTTCGGCTGGTTGTCGGATCGCGTTGGCCGCAAACCGATTCTGATGCTTGGCCTGCTGCTTGCTACCCTGCTCTACTTCCCGCTGTTCAAGGCCCTGAGCCATTACGCCAACCCGCAAATTGACGCCGCCAGCCGTCAGGCGCCGATTGTGGTCATGGCCGATCCACAAAGCTGCACCTTCCAGTTCGATCCAGTGGGTAAGGCGCGCTTTGATAGCCCTTGCGACAAGGCCAAGACCTTTCTGGTCAAGCAAGGCCTGCCCTACAGCTCTGAATCCGTCCCCGCCGGTACTGAACTGGTGGTCACAGTCGGTGACCAGCGTATCAATGGTTTCGATGAAGCCGCGCTGCGGGCGGCTATCGACAAGGCGGGCTACCCGGCCAAGGCAGATCCTGCTGCCGTGAACGAGACGATGGTGGTGGTGCTGATTGTAGCGATGATCCTGATCGCGACCATGACCTACGGCCCGCTGGCGGCCGTCATGGTGGAGTTGTTCCCGACGCGGATTCGCTACACCTCGATGTCACTGCCGTACCACATCGGCAATGGCTGGTTCGGCGGCTTTCTGCCCACCGTGTCGTTTGCCTTGGTGGTGTACACCGGCGATATCTTCTACGGGCTGTGGTATCCAGTGCTGATCACTGGTGTCAGCCTGGTGGTGGGGCTGTTCTGCCTGAAAGAAACCCGTGATGTGGATATCGATAAAGTCTGAGGTTTTAGCGCTACAAAAAAACCGGCTAAGCGCCGGTTTTTTTATGCCGTTGAAAAACTTATGCACGATTTTCAGAAAACAGTCATACAGAGAAATAAGTAAGTAAATTAAGCACTTAGCTAATTTTTAAGAGAAAGATCCAAATACTGTACACAAGTTATCCACAGTTCGTCAGGCAACGCCCTGAGCAGCGTTAGGTGCTTGCGCAGGCAATGACCCCAAGTCGCGCTGGGTCTGCTCGTTCCAGGCCGCTGCGCGGTCGTTGAGCTCGGCAATGGCGCGTGGGCCAGTGCCTTCTGCGAACATCGGCGCACCGATTACCACTTCGATGGTTCCGGCACGTTTGCTCCAGCCTTCCTTGGGCCAGAACTTGCCGGCGTTGTGGGCAATCGGCAGGACTGGCAGACCCGCATTTACTGCGAGGGCGGTGCCGCCGCGGGAAAATTTGCCGATTTGACCGAACGGCACACGGGTGCCTTCCGGGAAGATCAGGACCCAGACGCCATCCTTGAGCAGCTTGTCGCCTTCGCTGGCGACTTGCTTGAGGGCGGCCTTGGGGTTGTCACGATCAATGGCGATTGGCCGCAGCATGGCCATGGCCCAGCCGAAGAACGGCACGTACAGCAGTTCACGTTTGAGCACTTGGCTCAACGGTGAAAAATAGGCAGAGAGGAAGAAGGTCTCCCAGGTGCTCTGGTGATTGGACAGAATCACACAGGGTTGCTTGGGGATGTTTTCGGCCCCAGTTACCTTGACCTTGATGTTCAGGAATACCCGCACCAACACCAGTGCGAAGCGGCACCAGTAGACATTGATGAAGCGGTAACGGGCGCTGAATGGCAGAAACGGCGCGATAAAAAAGCTCAGGGTGCACCACAGCAAGGAGCTGGTACCCAGCAGCAGGTAAAAAAGAAAAATTCTGATCGCCTGCAGGATCGACATAGCGGCATGTACCGTTGCGGGCTTGCCCGCCTAGTAAAAGTGCGCCTGGTTCGCAGACGCCCTATTTGTGGATAAGTTCTCTGGCGATGGCTGCCAGATCATCGAAAATCAACGTTCCTTGAGGAATTCCCTTGCTCAGGGTCCTCTCGCCTTTTCCGGTTTTTACCAGAATCGGTTGAGCATCGACGGTCAATGCGGCTTCCAGGTCACCCTTACTGTCACCGACAAACCACACGCCGGCCAGATCAAGCTGGTAATGCGCGGCGATGGTTCGCAGCATGCCCGGCTTGGGTTTGCGGCAATCACAGCCGTCATCCGGGCCATGTGGGCAATGCACGATCAGGCCGACCTCGCCGCCCTGTTCGGCCACCAGTGCGCGCAGGCGCGTATGCATGGCCTCGAGGGTTGCCAGGTCGTAGTAGCCGCGAGCGATACCGGACTGGTTGGTGGCGACTGCCACCGTCCAGCCGGCTTTGCTCAACTGCGCAATGGCCTCAATCGAACCGGGGATGGGTATCCATTCTTCCAGCGACTTGATGTAGGCGTCGGAGTCCTGGTTGATCACTCCGTCTCGATCGAGAATCAGCAGTTTCAAGACTTACCCCAGCAGCGAAATGTCGGCCACGCCCAGGAACAGACCGCGCAGGCGGCTGAGCAAGGCATAACGGTTGGCTCGTACATTAGCGTCATCGGCGTTGACCATCACCGCCTCGAAGAAGGCGTCGACCGGTTCACGCAGTGCCGCCAAACGTGCCAGCGATTCGCTGTACTGACGCGCAGCAGCCATCGGTTGCACGGCCTGATCGGCTTGCTGGATTGCCGAGTACAGGGAGAACTCGTTGGCATTGTCGAAGTACTTCGGCTCAACCGTGGACGCTACCGCGCCTTCTGCTTTGCTCAGCAGGTTCGACACGCGCTTGTTCACCGCGGCCAGGGCAGCGGCTTCAGGCAGCTGACGGAAGGCTTGTACAGCCTGTACGCGTTGGTCGAAGTCCAGGGCCGAGCCCGGCTTGAGGGCACGTACCGACAGGTAGGTAGCAACGTCGATGCCTTCATCTTCGTAACGCGCACGCAGACGGTCGAAGACGAACTCCAGCACCTGGTCGCCCAGACCTGCGGCTTTAACCTTGGCGCCGAATTGAGCAACAGCGAATTCCACTGCTTCGTTCAGGTTCAGGTCCAGCTGCTTCTCGATCAGGATCCGCAGCACGCCCAGCGCCGCACGACGCAGAGCGTAGGGGTCTTTGCTACCGGTCGGGAGCATGCCGATACCGAAGATACCGACCAGGGTGTCGAGCTTGTCGGCGATGGCCACGGCCGCGCCGGTCAGAGTCGACGGCAGTTCCGCACCGGCACCGCGCGGCATGTACTGCTCGTTCAGGGCCAGGGCAACATCTTCTGGCTCGCCATCGTTGAGGGCGTAGTAGTAGCCGGCAACACCTTGCATTTCAGGGAACTCACCGACCATCTCGGTAGCCAGATCGCACTTCGACAGCAGGCCGGCACGGGCCGCGCGCTCGGCGTCGCCGCCAATGCGCTGGGCAATGAATGCAGCCAGCTTGGAAACGCGCTCGGCTTTGTCGTAGACGCTACCCAGTTGAGCCTGGAACACCACGTTCTTGAGGCGCTCGTTGAAGCTTGCCAGTGGCTGCTTTTTGTCTTGCTTGAAGAAGAACTCGGCGTCGGTCAGGCGTGGGCGCACGACCTTCTCGTTACCTTCGACGATCTGCTTTGGATCGCGGCTTTCGACGTTGGCCACAGTGATGAAGCGTGGCAGCAGCTTGCCGTCGGCATCCAGCAGGCAGAAGTACTTCTGGTTGTCCTGCATGGTGGTGATCAACGCTTCCTGTGGCACTTCGAGGAAGCGTTCCTCGAACGAGCAGACCAGTGGCACTGGCCACTCAACCAGCGCGGTCACTTCATCGAGCAACGCCGGCGGTACGATGGCAGTACCTTCCTGCTGCAGGGCGAGTTCGGCGGTACGCTTGCTGATGATCTCGCGACGCTCGGCAAAATCAGCCAGCACGTAGGCCTTGCGCAGGTCTTCCAGGTAGTTCGCTGGAGCGCTGATGCGCACGTCTTCCGGGTGGTGGAAGCGATGACCACGCGAATCACGGCCTGCCGTCTGGGCGAGGATGGTGCAGTCGACGACTGTGTCGCCCAGCAGCATTACCAGCCATTGGGTCGGACGCACGAACTCTTCCTTGCGAGCACCCCAACGCATGCGCTTCGGGATCGGCAGGTCGTTCAGCGAATCTTCAACGATGGTGGGCAGCAGGCTGGCGGTGGCCTTGCCTGGAATGTGCTGGGAGAAGCGCAGCTTCGCGCCGCTCTGGTCGATTTCTGCCAGCTCTACGCCGCACTTCTTGGCAAAACCAAGCGCCGCTTGGGTCGGATTGCCTTCGGCATCGAACGCGGCCTGACGGGGCGGGCCATCGACGTTGATGCTGCGGTCCGGCTGCTGGGTGTCCAGCTGACGGATCAGCACGGCCAGGCGGCGCGGTGCGGCGTATACCTGCTTGCCGTTGTAGTTCAGGCCAGCGGCCTGCAGGCCTTTTTCAATGCCGGCGAGAAACGCGTCAGCCAGGGCGCTCAGGGCTTTTGGCGGCAGTTCTTCGGTGCCCAGTTCAACCAGGAAATCTTGAGCACTCATTGTGCAGCCTCCAGCTTGGCCAATGCTTCATCACGCAATTCGGGGGACGCCATCGGGAAGCCCAGCTTGGCGCGGGCTTGCAGGTAGCTTTGCGCCACGGCCCGGGCCAGGGTACGTACGCGCAGGATGTACTGCTGACGTGCGGTCACCGAGATAGCACGGCGGGCGTCGAGCAGGTTGAAGGTGTGCGAGGCCTTGAGGACCATTTCGTAGGTCGGCAGCGGCAGCTCCAGCTCGATCAGGCGATTGGCTTCGCTTTCGTAGAAATCGAACAGTTCGAACAGCTTCTCGACATTGGCGTGTTCGAAGTTGTAGGTCGATTGCTCCACTTCGTTCTGGTGGAACACGTCGCCATAGGTCACCTTGCCGAACGGACCGTCGGTCCAGACCAGGTCGTAGACCGAGTCGACACCCTGCAGGTACATGGCCAGACGCTCCAGGCCATAGGTGATTTCACCGGTGACCGGCATGCACTCAAGACCGCCTACTTGCTGGAAGTAGGTGAACTGGGTGACTTCCATGCCGTTGAGCCAGATTTCCCAACCCAGACCCCAGGCACCGAGGGTCGGCGATTCCCAGTTGTCTTCGACGAAACGAATGTCGTGCACCAGCGGGTCGAGGCCGATGGCCTTCAGCGAGCCCAGGTACAGTTCCTGGAAATTCGCCGGGTTTGGCTTGAGCACGACCTGGAACTGGTAGTAGTGCTGCAGGCGGTTGGGGTTTTCACCATAGCGACCGTCAGCCGGGCGACGGCTCGGCTGTACATAGGCGGCGTTCCAGTTTTCTGGGCCGACGGCGCGCAGGAACGTGGCGGTATGGAAAGTGCCGGCGCCTACTTCCATATCGTAGGGCTGAAGTACCACACAACCTTGCTCGGCCCAGTAGTTCTGCAGGGCGAGGATCAAGTCTTGGAAGGTACGCACGGCTGGCGTAGGCTGGCTCACAAAATTCACCTGTTTCTAGGGCTGCGAATATAAAGAGCGGGAGTATAACCCGATTCGTCCGAGCCTCTACCCTTGGAGCCTTATGCCACGTTGCTTTTGGTGTACCGATGATCCGCTTTACCAGGCTTATCACGATCAGGAGTGGGGCACGCCGCAGCGCGAGCCGGGTCAGTTGTTCGAGATGCTGTTGCTCGAAGGCTTCCAGGCTGGGCTGTCGTGGATCACGGTGCTGAAGAAGCGAGAGCGTTATCGTCAAGTGCTGTTCGGCTTTGATCCGCAGCGTCTGGCGCAGATGAGTGACGAAGAGATTGAGGAGCGGATGCTCGACCCCGGCATTATCCGCAACCGTCTCAAGCTCAACGCTGCACGACGCAATGCACGTGCCTGGCTGGAGCTGGAGAACCCCGGCGAGTGGCTTTGGTCATTTGTCGGCGGCGCACCGAAAATCAATCATTTCAGCCAGCGTAGTGACGTTCCGGCCGTCACTGATGAAGCCAAGGCCATGAGCAAGGCATTACAAAAGGCTGGCTTCACTTTTGTTGGGCCGACCATCTGCTACGCCTTCATGCAGGCCACTGGCATGGTCATGGATCACACCATCGATTGTGATCGCTACGCCGCGTTGCTGCGCTGAGGAGTACAATGGTCGGCTTGCAGAAAGAGGAACCAGCCTGTGGATAAGTTCAAGGGCGCCTTGATGGTCGGGGCGTTGCGATTGTTTGCCAAGCTTCCTTGGGGTGCGGTGCAGCGAGTCGGAGCGGCCATTGGCTGGCTGATGTGGAAGCTGCCGAACAGTTCGCGCGAGGTGGTGCGTATCAACCTGGCCAAGTGTTTTCCGGAGATGGATCCGGTGGCACGCGAGAAACTGGTCGGTCAGACCCTGAAGGACATCGGCAAATCCTTTACCGAAAGCGCCTGCGCCTGGATCTGGCCCGCTCAACGCTCGATTGATCTGGTTCGCGAAGTTGAAGGCCTGGAAGTGCTGCAGGCGGCGCTGGCCTCGGGTAAGGGTGTGGTTGGCATCACCAGCCACCTGGGCAACTGGGAAGTGCTTAATCACTTCTATTGCAACCAGTGCAAACCGATTATTTTCTACCGTCCGCCCAAGCTTAAGGCGGTCGATGATCTGTTGCGTGAACAGCGTGTGCAGCTGGGTAACCGCGTGGCGGCTTCCACCAAGGAAGGCATCCTGAGCATTATCAAGGAAGTGCGCAAAGGGGGTCAGGTGGGTATTCCGGCAGACCCGGAGCCAGCCGAGTCGGCGGGCGTCTTCGTGCCTTTCTTTGCCACCAAGGCGCTGACCAGCAAGTTCGTGCCCAACATGCTCGCAGGCGGCAAGGCGGTTGGGGTGTTCCTGCATGCCCTGCGCCTGCCGGACGGTTCCGGCTTCAAGGTGATCCTGGAAGCGGCCCCTGAAGCGATGTACAGCGAAGATACCGAGACCTCGGCTGCTGCGATGAGTCAGGTGGTTGAGCGCTATGTGCGGGCTTATCCGAGCCAATACATGTGGAGCATGAAGCGCTTCAAGAAGCGTCCGCCCGGAGAGGCGCGCTGGTACTGACTCTTTGTAACCGCTGCCGCCAGGCTGCGATCGGTCGCGAAGCGGCCGTAAATCCTGCCCCACCGAGGTGCCTGGATTACGACTGCTACGCAGTCGATCGCAGCCTGGCGGCAGCGGCTACGAGGTATCCAGCCTGTAGGAGCGGTCCTAAACCGCTTTATCCAGCTTCTTGAGAAACACCGTCATCTCTTTCTCGGCCTGCTTGTCACCATGCGCCTTGGCCGCTTCCAACCCCTGCTGCCAAGACTGCCGTGCACCTGCCAGGTCACCCTGCAGCTGATACGCCTTGCCCAACAGTTTCCACGCCGCCGAATACTTCGGATCGAATTCGACGCAGCGTTGCAGGTGCACAGCGGCCTCGACGCCATTGCCTTCGTCCAGCCAGGCTTTGCCCAGGCCGAAGCGCAGCAGGGCGTTATCCACACCCTTGGCCAGCATCTTTTCCAGTGATTCGCGCATGTCTGCTCCCTCTTAGAAGAAGCTCAACCCTACATGGAACAGCTTCTCGACGTCACGGATGTACTTCTTATCCACAACGAAGAGGATCACGTGGTCACCTGCTTCGATCACTGTGTCGTCGTGGGCGATAAGCACTTCTTCGTCACGAATGATCGCGCCGATGGTGGTGCCTGGCGGCAGGGCGATGTCTTCGATGGCCTTGCCGATCACCTTGCTCGATTTCGAGTCGCCATGGGCGATCGCCTCGATAGCCTCAGCTGCACCGCGGCGCAGTGAGTGCACGCTGACGATGTCGCCACGGCGCACGTGGGCGAGCAAGGTGCCAATGGTGGCCAGCTGCGGGCTGATGGCGATGTCGATGTCACCACCTTGGACCAGGTCGACATAAGCCGGGTTGTTGATGATGGTCATCACCTTGCGCGCGCCCAGGCGTTTGGCCAGCAGCGAGGACATGATGTTGGCCTCGTCATCGTTGGTCAGGGCCAGGAAGATATCGGCTTCGGCGATGTTCTCTTCAAGCATCAGGTCACGGTCCGAGGCGCTGCCTTGCAACACTACAGTGCTGTCCAGGGTGTCGGAGAGGTAACGGCAGCGTGCCGGGTTCATCTCGATGATCTTCACCTGGTAGCGACTTTCGATTGCCTCGGCCAGGCGTTCGCCGATCTGCCCGCCACCGGCGATGACCACCCGCTTGTTGGTCTCATCGATGCGTCGCAACTCACCCATCACCGCACGGATGTGAGCTTTGGCGGCAATGAAGAAGACTTCGTCGTCGGCCTCGATCACCGTGTCGCCCTGGGGCAGAATCGGCCGGTCACGGCGGAAGATCGCCGCGACGCGGGTATCGACGTTGGGCATGTGCTCACGGATCTGGCGCAGTTGCTGACCGACCAACGGCCCGCCGTAGTAAGCCTTGACCGCTACCAGCTGGGCTTTGCCTTCGGCGAAGTCGATCACCTGCAGGGCACCTGGGTGCTCAATCAGGCGCTTGATGTAATGGGTTACCACTTGCTCAGGGCTGATCAGTACATCGACAGGGATGGCGTCATTGTCGAACAGGCCGGCGCGGGTCAGGTAGGCCGACTCACGCACCCGGGCAATCTTGGTTGGGGTGTGGAACAGGGTGTAGGCGACCTGGCAGGCGACCATGTTGGTCTCGTCACTGTTGGTCACCGCTACCAGCATGTCGGCATCGTCGGCACCAGCCTGGCGCAGAACTGTTGGGAACGAGGCGCGGCCCTGGACGGTGCGGATGTCCAGGCGGTCGCCGAGGTCGCGCAGGCGCTCGCCATCGGTGTCGACCACAGTGATGTCGTTGGCTTCGCTGGCCAGGTGCTCGGCCAGCGTACCGCCGACCTGTCCTGCGCCCAGGATGATGATCTTCATCCGCTCTTCCCTTCTCTTGTTATCCGCGCGTGGCGGCGATTTTGATCAGCTTGGCATAGTAGAAGCCATCGTGTCCGCCTTCCTGGGCCAGTAACTGGCGGCCGTGCGGCTGGCGCAGGCCGGCCTGGGTCGCCAGGTCCAGCTCGCGGGCACCTGGCGTACGGGCGAGGAATGCCTCGATGACTTCAGTGTTTTCCGTCGGCAGGCTCGAGCAGGTGGCATACAGCAGGATGCCGCCGACTTCGAGGGTCGGCCACAGGGCGTCGAGTAGCTCGCCCTGCAACGCAGCCAAGGCCGGAATATCGTCGGCCTGGCGGGTCATCTTGATGTCTGGATGACGGCGAATGACGCCGGTGGCAGAGCACGGTGCATCCAGCAGGATGCGCTGGAAACCCTTGCCGTCCCACCAACTGGCGGTATCGCGGGCATCACAGGCAATCAGCTGGGCATCCAGGCCCAGACGGTCGAGGTTTTCCCGGACCCGCACCAGACGTTTGGCTTCCAGGTCAATGGCAACCACGGCCTCCAGTTTTGCCTCGGCTTCGAGCAGGTGGCAGGTCTTGCCGCCAGGTGCACAGCAGGCATCGAGCACCCGCTGGCCAGGCGCGAGGTCGAGCAGGTCGGCAGCCAGTTGCGCCGCTTCGTCCTGGACGCTGATCCAGCCCTGATCGAACCCAGGCAGACCGCGCACATCGCAGGCCTGGGCGAGAAGGATGCCATCGACGCTGTATTGGCAGGCGCTGGCTTCAAGGCCCGCTGCCCGCAACAGTTCAAGGTAGCCCTCACGACTGTGGTGACGGCGATTGACCCGCAGGATCATCGGCGGGTGGGCATTGTTCGCGGCGCAAATGGCTTCCCACTGGTCAGGCCAGAAGGCCTTGAGCGACTTCTGCAGCCACCGCGGATGGGCTGTGCGCACCACTGGATCACGCTCAAGCTCCGCGAAGATGTCGGTGCTTTCGCGTTGCGCGCGGCGCAGTACGGCATTGAGCAGGGCCTTGGCCCAAGGCTTTTTCAGCTTGTCGGCACAGCCAACCGTTTCACCGATTGCCGCATGAGCGGGAACGCGGGTGTAGAGCAGTTGATACAGGCCAACCAGAAGCAAGGCTTCGACATCGGCATCGGCTGCCTTGAACGGTTTTTGCAGCAGACGTTCAGCCAAGGCCGAGAGCCTTGGCTGCCAGCGTGCGGTACCGAACGCCAGGTCCTGGGTCAGGCCACGGTCACGCAACTCGACTTTGTCCAGTTGAGCGGGCAACGAGCTGTTCAAAGAAGCTTTGCCGCTGAGTACTGCCGCCAGGGCGCGGGCGGCTGCCAGACGTGGGTTCATTGACCGAGTACCGTGCCGGTAGCGAACTTCTCGCGGCGGCTGTTGAACAGGTCGCTGAAGTTAAGCGCCTTGCCACCCGGCAGTTGCAGGCGGGTCAGGCACAAGGCCTGTTCACCACAGGCAACGATCAGACCGTCTTTGCTGGCCTCAAGGATTTCACCTGGTGCGCCGCTAGCTGTGGATAAGCTCGCAGCGAGCACTTTCACTGCTTCACCGTTGAGGGTGCTGTGGCAGATCGGCCAGGGATTGAAGGCGCGAACCAGGCGCTCCAGCTCGACGGCTGGGCGGCTCCAGTCCAGGCGCGCTTCGTCTTTGTTCAGCTTGTGGGCGTAGGTGGCCAGGCTGTCGTCCTGGACTTCACCTTGCAGCGTGCCAGCGGCCAGGCCGGCGACGGCTTGCAGGACTGCTGGTGGGCCCATCTGGGCAAGACGGTCATGCAGGCTGCCGCCGGTGTCGGTGGCGCTGATTGGGGTAGACACTTTCAGCAGCATCGGACCGGTATCCAGGCCGGCTTCCATTCGCATCACGGTCACGCCGCTTTCGCTGTCACCGGCTTCCACCGCGCGCTGGATCGGCGCGGCACCGCGCCAGCGTGGCAGCAGCGAGGCATGGCTGTTGATGCAACCCAGGCGCGGGATGTCCAGCACCGCTTGCGGCAGGATCAGGCCGTAGGCGACCACGACCATCAGGTCCGGCTGCAGCGCAGCCAGTTCAGCTTGAGCTTCAGCATTGCGCAGGGTCGGCGGTTGCAGGACTTGAATGCCGTTATCCACAGCCAGTTGCTTGACCGCACTGGGCATCAGCTTTTGCCCGCGCCCGGCCGGACGGTCTGGTTGGGTGTAGACGGCCACCACTTCGTAGGGGCTGTCGATCAAGGCCTTGAGGTGTTCGGCGGCAAACTCTGGGGTGCCTGCAAAGACAATGCGCATGGAGTTCTCGCTTAAAAAGAAAAAGGCTTGCCGGAGCAAGCCTTTGGAAAGAGGAGATCAAGCTTGCTGGCGATGCTGTTTTTCCAGCTTTTTCTTGATTCGGTCACGTTTGAGCGTCGACAGGTAATCGACGAACAATTTGCCGTTAAGATGATCGCATTCGTGCTGGATGCACACGGCCAGCAGGCCTTCGGCAATCAGCTCGTAGGGCTTGCCATCGCGATCCAGCGCCTTGACCTTGACCCGTACTGGGCGATCAACGTTCTCGTAGAACCCGGGTACCGACAGGCAACCTTCCTGGTACTGATCCATTTCGTCGGTGAGCATCTCGAGCTCGGGGTTGATGAACACCCGTGGTTCGCTGCGATCTTCGCTCAGGTCCATGACCACGATGCGTTTGTGCACGTTGATCTGGGTTGCCGCCAGGCCGATGCCAGGGGCTTCGTACATGGTTTCAAACATGTCATCGATCAACTGGCGAACGCCGTCGTCGACTACGTCCACCGGTTTGGCGATGGTGCGAAGACGCGGGTCCGGGAATTCGAGGATGTTCAGAATGGCCATAAGCGTATGAGCTGCACTGTGCGATGAATTACAAACATGAGTACACATAATAAAGGGATTCAGCGCATTCGGCACCTGGCAAAGGTCAGCTAAGGTTTCAGGCAGCCACAAAAACTGCCGGGCAGGGAAATCTTTCAACCGGTTGTCAAAGTATTATCAACAGAGTTATCCACAGCTTGTGCAGTGTGCGTTCAACTCACTCGATCAAGGATGATCGTTATGCCACAACCCGCTTATCGGGCCTGCTCACCTGCCGAACTCGAAGCGCGATTGCGCCTGCACCGTTTGCCTGGGCTAGGGCCGAAACGTTTTCATTCGCTCCTGCAGGCATTCGGTAGCGCATCGGCGGCGTTCAGTGCGCCGGCCAGTGCCTGGAGAGCGTTGGGGCTTCCCGATGTCAGTGCTCATGCCCGGCGTAGCCCTGAAGTGCGCGACGGCGCTGCAGCCGCATTGGCCTGGCTAGAGCGTCGCGACCAGCATTTGCTGATGTGGGATGATCCTGCCTACCCCGGCCTGCTGGCGGAAGTGGATGCCGCGCCACCCTTGCTGTTTGTCGCTGGCAACCCTGCTCTGCTGGAAAAACCACAACTGGCGATCGTCGGCAGTCGCCGCGCATCGCCCCCGGCACTGGACACTGCTGCCGCCTTTTCCCGGCACCTGGCACAGGGTGGATTTGTGATCACCAGCGGCTTGGCTCTGGGGATCGACGGTGCCGCCCATCAGGCTGCGCTGGATGTCGATGGGCAGACGGTCGCGGTGTTGGGAACTGGCCTGCAGAAACTTTATCCACAACGGCATCGAGCGTTGGCCGCGGCGATGATCGAACAGGGCAGTGCCGTGATTTCCGAATTTCCCTTGGATGCCGGGCCGGTGGCGGCTAATTTCCCCCGCCGTAATCGCATCATCAGCGGTCTGTCGCTGGGTGTGTTGGTGGTTGAAGCGAGTTTGGCCAGTGGTTCGCTGATCACCGCACGCTTGGCAGCCGAACAAGGGCGTGAGGTCTATGCCATTCCCGGTTCGATCCATCATCCGGGGTCCAAGGGCTGTCACCAGCTGATTCGTGATGGGGCGTTGTTGGTGGAGAGCGTCGAGCAGATTGTCGAAACCCTGCAAGGCTGGCAGCGATTGCCGCCGGTGCAGGACGCCGAGGCCGTTGGCAGCCGGCATGCGCTTGAAGCCTTGTTGCTGGCAGCGCCGCAAACCAGCGAAGCACTGGCCAACAGTAGCGGCTGGCCGTTGTCCAAAGTGCTGGCGGCGTTAACCGATCTTGAAGTGGCCGGACGGGTGTGTAATGAAGCTGGGCGTTGGTTTGCCCGGCCTAGCTAAGTAAACTGCTGGTTAGCCTTTATGCGGAGTGATAGCAATGGTGAGCAGTTGGCGTGTGCAACAAGCCGCGCGTGAAATTCGGGCCGGTGCGGTTATTGCCTATCCAACCGAGGCCGTTTGGGGTTTGGGCTGTGATCCCTGGAACGAGGAAGCAGTGGATCGCTTACTGGCGATCAAGTCGCGCTCGGTCGACAAGGGGGTGATCCTGGTTGCCGATAACATCCGCCAATTCGACTTTTTGTTCGAGGATTTCCCCGAAGTCTGGCTCGACCGCATGGGCAGTACCTGGCCTGGGCCGAACACCTGGCTGGTGCCGCATCAGAACATGTTGCCGGAGTGGATTACCGGGGTGCACGACACCGTAGCCCTGCGTGTCAGCGACCATCCTGTGATACGTGAGCTGTGCTCTCTGGTTGGGCCGCTGGTATCGACGTCTGCCAACCCTCAGGGCCGTCCCGCTGCGAAGTCACGTTTGCGCGTCGAGCAGTATTTCCGTGGGCAACTGGACCTGGTCCTGGGCGGCGCATTGGGTGGGCGACGCAATCCAAGTGTGATTCGCGATCTAGTGACTGGAGATGTGGTGCGGGCAGGTTGAGACCTTATCGCCGGCAAGACCGGCTCCCGCACCCTGGTGGGAGCCGGTCTTGCCGGCTCTTGAACTCAACTCAATCTCAAGGCAACAACACCGTAGACCCCACCGTCCGCCGCGCCGACAGCTCGGTCTGCGCCTTGGCCGCTTCACTCAGCGGGTAACGTTGCTGGATATCCACCGTCAATTGGCCGCTGGCGATCATGGCAAACAGGTCATCAGCCATCGCCTGAGTGTTTTCGGCATTGTTGGCGTAGCTGGCAAGGGTTGGGCGAGTGACATACAGCGAACCCTTCTGCGCCAGAATCCCCAGGTTCACGCCACTGACCGCGCCTGAGGCGTTACCGAAGCTGACCATCAGCCCGCGTGGCGCCAGGCAATCCAGTGAGGTCAGCCAGGTGTCCTGACCTACGCCGTCGTAGACCACCGGGCACTTCTTGCCATCAGTCAGCGCCAGCACGCGTTGAGCTACATCTTCATGGCTATAGTCGATGGTCGCCCAGGCGCCCAGCGCTTTGGCCCGCTCGGCTTTTTCCGCCGAGCTGACAGTGCCGATCAACTTCGCCCCCAAGGCTTTGGCCCATTGGCAGGCCAGCGAACCCACACCACCGGCGGCCGCGTGGAACAGAATGGTGTCGCCCGGTTGTACCGCATAGGTTTGTTTGAGCAGATATTGCACAGTCAGGCCCTTGAGCATGACCGCTGCAGCCTGTTCAAAGCTGATGTTGTCGGGGAGTTTGACCAGGTTGGCTTCCGGCAGCACATGTACTTCGCTGTAGGCGCCCAATGGTCCGCCGGCATAGGCCACGCGGTCGCCGACCTTGAGTCGTGTGACCTGCTCGCCGACGGCCTCGACAACCCCGGCTCCTTCGGTGCCCAAGCCCGAGGGCAACGCCGGTGGCGCATACAGGCCGCTGCGAAAGTAAGTGTCGATAAAATTCAGGCCGATGGCCTGATTGCGTACGAGCACCTGCTGTGGGCCGGGGGCGGCAGGTTCGAAATCGACCAGTTGCAGGACCTCTGGGCCCCCATGCTGGCTGAACTGGATACGCTTGGCCATCTGCACTCTCCTGTCGGGTTCGCAAAACCCCTATCGGACGCCTTTGCTTGATCGCCGTCAACTGCGGCCAGCCGGTTGCCGGTGGTATGCTACGCGCCGAATTTGCTCATGCCCGCTTCCAGGTGACCTGATGACTAGCCGCACCGAGGCCGTGAAAGCCTACCTGCTCGACTTGCAAGACCGTATTTGTGCCGCCCTCGAATCCGAAGACGGCGGCGCCCGTTTTGTCGAAGACGCCTGGACGCGTGAAGCTGGCGGTGGTGGACGGACCCGCGTGATCGGTGAAGGCAAGGTGATTGAAAAAGGTGGGGTGAACTTCTCCCACGTCTTCGGCAGCGGCCTGCCGCCTTCGGCCAGCGCCCATCGACCCGAGTTGGCTGGACGTGGTTTCGAGGCCTTGGGGGTGTCGCTGGTTATTCACCCGCACAACCCGCATGTGCCGACCTCACACGCCAACGTGCGGTTCTTTATCGCCGAGAAAGAAGGTGAAGAAGCGGTCTGGTGGTTCGGCGGCGGCTTCGACCTGACCCCCTACTACGGCAACGAAGAAGACTGTCTGCACTGGCACCAAGTCGCCGAGCGCGCCTGTGCGCCTTTCGGTGCGGATGTCTATCCACGCTACAAGGCCTGGTGCGACCGTTACTTCCACCTCAAGCATCGCGGCGAGCCACGCGGGATCGGCGGGCTGTTCTTCGATGACTTGAACGAGTGGGACTTCGACACCTGCTTCGCCTTCATGCGCGCCATTGGTGATGCCTACATCGAGGCCTACCTGCCCATCGTCCAGCGCCGCAAGGCTGCGGCCTACACCGCCGAGCAGCGCGAATTCCAGGAATTCCGTCGCGGCCGCTACGTCGAGTTCAACCTGGTCTATGACCGCGGCACCTTGTTTGGTCTGCAATCGGGTGGTCGTACCGAATCGATCCTCATGTCGCTGCCACCCCAGGTGCGTTGGGGGTACGATTGGAAGCCTGCGCCGGGTAGTGAAGAAGCACGCCTGACCGAGTATTTTCTGCAGGATCGCGACTGGCTTGGCGAGGCCAAGTCCGGTCATTGAGACCACTGTGGATAACTTTGCCGGTTGCTCCGGCCCTGAACCAGGAACCGCGTGAATGGACCAGTACGTTGTATTCGGCAACCCGATCGGCCACAGCAAATCGCCGCTGATCCATCGCCTGTTTGCCGACCAGACCGGCCAACAGCTGGAATACAGCACCTTGCTGGCGCCACTGGACGATTTCACCATGTGTGCCCAGGGTTTTTTCAAACAGGGCCTGGGTGCCAACGTCACCGTACCGTTTAAGGAAGAAGCTTATCGCCTGGTCGATAGCCTGACGCCGCGGGCTAAACGCGCTGGCGCGGTAAACACCCTGAGCAAACAGGCGGATGGCAGTTTGCAGGGTGACAATACCGATGGTGCTGGGCTGGTCCGAGATCTGACGGTCAATGCCGGGGTGCAATTGACTGGCAAGCGTATTCTCCTGCTCGGCGCCGGTGGTGCTGTACGTGGCGTGCTGGAGCCGCTGTTGGCGCACAACCCCGCCTCACTGGTAATCGCCAACCGTACCGTGGAAAAAGCCGAACAACTGGCCCGTGAGTTCGCCGACCTGGGGCCGGTGGCTGCCAGTGGCTTCAGCTGGCTGGAAGAGCCGGTTGATCTGATCATCAATGCCACGTCTGCCAGCCTTGCCGGTGAGCTGCCGCCGATTTCTGCCTCATTGATAGAGCCGGGTAATACCGTGTGCTACGACATGATGTACGGCAAAGAGCCGACGCCCTTCTGCCGCTGGGCCAGCGAACACAAGGCCGCCAAGGTCCTGGACGGTTTGGGCATGCTCGCTGAGCAGGCGGCCGAGGCGTTCTTCATCTGGCGTGGGGTGCGGCCTGATACCGCGCCGGTGTTGGATGAACTGCGTCGGCAACTGGCCCGCGGTTGAGGCTTGCCCCGCGATAGTTTCACTCCTTGAAGCGGATCGGGCAGAGCGCTCCCCCTTCCAGCTTGTGTAATTCCTCAATCACCTGTGGGCGCGCCCGATGCAGCGTCAGGCTGCCGCCTGCCTGATGCAGGCGGTGGGCTGCTTACTTGCTCGGGTTTTTATCGATCTGCGCAATCTAAGTGCGACATATTTTGTATATCGTTTCAGACGCGTCCTACAGTCGGCCTGCTTCATTCGCAATAGACTGCTCACTCTGACCACAGGAGTGAAAGATGATATGGCTAATCACAGTTACATGACCATTACCGGGAAAAAGCAAGGTTTGATTTCCGCTGGTTGTTCTAGCCAAAATTCAATAGGGAACAAGTGTCAAGCTGGTCACGAAGACGAAATCATGGTGCTGGCTTACTCTCATAATATGGCAGGTGGTAATGACGGCAGCACGTCAGGTGGTCGTGGCAAACATATGCCCGTCGTTATTACAAAAAATATTGATAAATCTACACCGTTGCTAGCCAGCGCCCTTCATGAAGGCGAAGAGATCGAGTGTAAAATCAATTTCTATCGCACCTCACCTGTTGGTGGTCACCAAAAGTACTTTACCGTGTTGTTAACCGGTGGACGTATTGCCAATTTAAGCGTTCAGGTGCCACATGCCATTCATATGAGGGACGCGCAGCCGCAGGAGCTTCTGGCTATTAGGTATCGGGACATTAGCTGGGTACACCACGAGGCAAGCACAAGTGCCTATGCTTCTTGGGGTTACGAAGGTGAATGAGCAGTCATGTGATATTCATGATGTGGCCAAAGCAGGCTCTGACCTGGTTGCATTGGGTTGCACCATAAGCGCTACTCGTTTTGATGATGGGATTATTCAGCTTCAGTTTGGTTCAGTTATATCTGATTATGTAAACGAAATTATAAATGATGTTAATGAAGGTGTAATAAGTGCCTGGGATGGCGTGCAAGAAATCAGCGCAGAGTATGCCGAGCTGGCTTCCAAAGCGGCTTTTTATGCTCAAAATGGCATCGGGGTCGTAGCTGGCGTCATGCAGGTTGAAGTTGGAATCGCGATTACCGGGTCTTCATACGGTTTGGGAGCGCCAGTAGGTGCGTTTTTTGTCGCGCATGGCGTTAATAATATTTATGAAGGAGGGATGAATATTTATCAAGGTCCGACAATCGAAGCAGCACGTGGGCCAACTAGGAGTGCGTACCAAGCTATATTTGAAGAAGATTACAAAGGGAATATGGCGTATGGTGCCATCGACTTGTTTTTATCGGCTAGTGGTATGGTGCGACTTATACGAAAGACGGATTCAGTGCAGCTTTTCAGACGAGATTCGCTTAATTACGAACCAGCGTATCAGCAGTCCGGAAGATTGGCTTTGTTTTTTGAGGCGTTAGTTGACTCGATTACAATTAACTCCATGGTGTCAGAAGAACGAGCTGAAACCATAAATAATTGATGTTTTAGTGAGGTCGTTATAATCGCCATGTATTGCGTAACCTGGGGATGTAAAATTTTAAGCCGGCAACGGAAATGGTAACAAACAAAGTACCGCTTGTAACCCAGTATGGAGTTTCTCCTAGAGGGTATAGTTTTGTTATGCCAAACATAATAATAGCTGTGTAGAGCATGGCGCCGGCAATAATTGTTATGCCCAGGCTTACTAAATATCTAATTGTATACATTTCTACAGAGTCCTTTGGATGTGAATGCATAAAAATATTAGATCTAGCTAGGAGTAAATGCAACAAGAGAGTAGTCAGTAAACTTCTACGGATTCAATCAAAAGCACAAGCTGCGCAGGGTGTGATTCCCTGTGTATTGTCGTGGAAGGTAGTTTGGTGTCCCGAATTTTGGCCAGGAGAGTTCAGCAGAATCAAGGGCTGCCATGCCCATGCTTACTACGATGCCAGCACCATGAAGCAAGATCGCCAGGTATGCGAAGAAGCGTCCAAGCTGTTTGGTATGACAATGGTTACCATATATTGCGTAGTCTTGGGATGTAAAATTTTAATCCGGCAATGCTGAGGGTGACAAACAAAATTCCGCTTATGATCCAGTAGGGCTGGCCTTCTAGCTCTAGTGAGAATAATTTTCTTATGCCCCACATGATAATTATCGTATAGCCAATAGAGCAGCCGATAATAGCTAACCCCAAGCTTATTAAATATCTGGCTGTATACATTTTTACAGGATCCTTTGAGTGAAAACACATATAGCATGCTAGAGTCTGTTAGGAGTAAATACAACAAAAGCTGATCAGTAAATTGCTGAGGTCTCAATTAAAAGCACAGGCTGCACAGGGCGTGATGCCTTGCGTGTCAGTGCGCTTCGCGCGCTAGAGTTCGCCAGCGTAGAGTAATGGAAGGAAGCTTGGTATTCCGAATTTTGGTTAGTAGAGTTCAGCAGTGAGCGTGTAGAGAATCAAGGGCTATCATACCTATACTTACTACGATGCCAGCTCGCCAGTTATGCGAAGAGGCGACCAAATTGTTTGGCCTGGCCGATAGTTTCACTCCTCGAAGCGGATCGGGCAGTGCGTTAACCCTTCCAGCTTATGTAATTCTTCAATCACCTGCGGACGCGCCCGATGTAGCGTCAGGCTGCCGCCTGCCCGACGCAATCGACGGGCTTCGCGGTGGAGCATGTCGACCCCGGAATAGTCGATGAAGTTGATCTGCCGGGCATCGATCACCACATCCGGTCCCTGGCAGCGTTGCAAACGCACCTGCAGGTAGTGGCTGGCGCCAAAGAAGATCGACCCCCCCACCCGCAGCACGTCGGTATCTCCTTCGCGGGAGTGTTGTACGCGCGGCCGTGAGGTGCGTTTCAGGTAGAAAAACAGCGAGGCCAGCACGCCAGCGTAGATGGCGGTCTGTAGCTCCAGCAGCAAGGTTGCCGCAGCAGTCAGGGCCATGACCAGAAACTCCGAACGGCTGACCCGGAACAGCGCCCGCATTGCCCGATGATCGATCAGGCCCCAGCAGATCAACAGAATGCTGGCGGCCATCGCCGGGATCGGGATATGTGCAATCAAGCTGGCGCCGGCCACGGCGAACAGCGCCACCCACAACGCCGAGAAGACCCCGGCCAAGGGTGAGCGGGCGCCAGCGTCGTAGCTCAACCCGGAACGGGTAAAAGAGCCTGACGACAGGTAGCCGGAGAACACGCTACCCACCATGTTCGACAGGCCTTGGGCGCGGATTTCCTGGTTGGCGTCAATCAGTTGTTCCGAACGCGAAGCGATCGAACGGGCAATCGACAGGCTGGTCACCAGGCCTAGCATGCCCACGGCCACAGCGCTGGGTAGCAGGCGTAGGATCAGGTCCAGGTCAAGCAATGGCAATGGGCTCAACGGCGGCAACTGGCCGGCAAAGCCTGGGACCAACTGCACCTGACCGAACACACCTGGCAGCAGCCAGACCAGCAAACTGGCCAGCGTCAGCGTTATCAACAGCCCCGGCCAGCGTGGGCGCAACAGTTTCAGGGTAACGCCAATCACCAGTGTGCCAAGACCCAACGTCAGAGAAGGCCAATCCACTTCACCTGCGTGCTCCAGGAGACTTTCCAGGGTTTTCAGTGCAGTCGCCTGACTGGGCAGGCCCATGCCCATCAGGTTGGGCAGTTGCCCGAGGGCGATGACCACCGCTGCGCCGAGGGTGAAGCCGAGCACCACCGATTGCGAGACAAAGTTGACCAGCGCGCCGAATCGCAACAACCCCAGCAACCACTGAAACACGCCGGCGAGAAAGGTAAGCAACAGGATCAGGGTGATGTAGTCGTCACTGCCGCTGACAGCCAAGGGGCTGACACTGGTATAGAGAACGATGGATATCGCCGCGGTGGGGCCACAGATCAAATGCCAGGACGAGCCCCAGAGGCAAGCAATCAACACCGGTACGATCGCCGCATACAGGCCATATTCAGCGGGCAGACCGGCAATCAGGGCGTAGGCGATAGACTGTGGCAAAGCCAGGATCGCACCACTTAGACCCACCATCAGGTCACGGCGCACGCTGCCTCGGGTTTGCCGGGGCAGCCAGCTGAGAAACGGCAGCAGACGGTGGCGATCAAGCCGGGCCATGGAAACTCTCTATCGCAAGCGCAGGCTGCACAGGGTGCGATGTCTGGCGCTGGTGTGCAAGTTCCCAACGTGATGCCGTCACCACGCAAACGGCGCTTTGGCGACTGGCTGAGCGCAGAACTGCATTGCTAGCAGACGAAATTCACATGCTCGCCATAATGCAGCTTCAGCTCCAGGGTATCGACCATGCCAGCGGCGACCCGCGCCAGGCGTTGCAGGAGCTCGGCCAAGCCTGGCTCAAGGGTGCCATGGGTGTGGTGAAAGTGTTCGATGCCCAGCCCAGCCACTTGTACCGGGGCGTTGATCAGCGTCCATTGCAAGGTGCTGCGTTGCAGCAGGTCGACCATATGGCCTGCGCATTCGCGGTGTTGTTCGCTATGTTTGTCGGCATGCTCCAGCACGTCGAAATCGCCGACCAGCAGGAGCCGGCGTATAGTCGTGCGAGACATGCCGTCAATCAGTGCGCGGACATGGTGCAGTTGAGTGCGGGGGTCGTCCGGCGCCAGTGCTGGCAGCAGGCAAATTACTGCTGAGCTGCCTGCCACGCCTTGCTCGGCCTGGTCAGCGTCGTCCAGGCCGGCATGCTTGCAGTGCACGCCGGGGCGCGGTGCCCACTGGTTGAGGTCGTCAACGATAGCGATGACCTCATGTTGGCGCTTGAGCAACTCCGCCATCAGCGCGCTGCCCAGGCTGCTCAATGCACCAAATAACGCAACCTTGAGGGCATAGGTTTCGGCATTTTTCACAGCATCACTCCGTTGTGTACGGGTGATTATTTGACTGCCGTGGTAAGGCATCGGTTCGCAAAAGTCAGGAGTTTTCTGTGCAGAGGATCAAGGGCTATCACGCCCACGTCTACTACGACGCCAGCACCCTGGAGCAAGCCCGGCAGTTGTGCGAAGAGGCGGCTAAATTATTTCCGGTAACGATGGGGCGCATGCACCAGAAGCCGGTCGGACCGCACCCAGACTGGAGCTGTCAACTGACCTTTGGGCCGGAGGTAGTGGGGGTGGTATTGCCTTGGCTGGCGCTGTATCGGCGTGGGTTGGTGGTGTTCCTGCATCCGCTGACTGGGGATGATTTGGCCGATCACCGTGATCATGCGATCTGGATGGGGGCGGTCCGGCCATTGGACCTTTCAAACTTCGAGCAGTAATGAGATGTGTATTGGTGCCATCGCTGGCAAGGCCAGCTCCCACAATAGCCCAGTATAGCGGGGCCCTGTGGGAGCCGGCCTTGCCGGCGATGGACGCACCGCGCAATCAACCCTTGCGCGCACCTCGTACACCTTGGGCCAGCGCCGAGCACAGCTCTAGTACATCACCGACAGCCTGCTCGGTCGATTTCGCCTGAGCAATCTTGTCGACCAATGCCGAACCCACCACTACGCCGTCGGACAGCTTGGCAATCGCTGCTGCTTGTTCTGGCGTACGGATACCGAAACCAACGCTGATCGGCAAGTCGGTATGCCGACGCAGGCGCTCAATGGCGCTGCTGACTTGGTCAGTGGTGGCCGAGCCGGCGCCGGTGACACCCGCTACCGACACGTAGTAGACGAACCCGGAGCTACGCTCCAGTACCCGCGGCAGACGTACATCGTCGGTGGTCGGCGTCGTCAGACGGATGAAGTCGATCCCGGCGGCCTGGGCTGGGGTGGCCAGTTCAGCGTCATGCTCGGGCGGCAGGTCGACGATGATCAGGCCGTCGACACCGACTTGCTTGGCCTGGGCAACGAAGGCTTCGACACCAAAGCGGTGGATCGGGTTGTAGTAGCCCATCAGGACAATCGGCGTGGTCTGGTTGCCTTCGCGGAACTCGCGAACCATCTGCAAGGTTTTCGCCAGGGTCTGGCCTGCTTCCAGAGCTCGCAGGGTTGCCAGCTGGATGGCGACACCGTCGGCCATTGGATCGGTGAACGGCATGCCCAGCTCAATCACGTCGGCGCCAGCAGCGGGCAAGCCTTTTAGAATTTCCAGCGAAGCGTCGTAGCCCGGATCACCCGCGGTGATGAAGGTGACCAGTGCCGAGCGGCCTTCAGCCTTCAGCTCGGCGAAACGTTGTTCAAGACGGCTCATGCCTGTTTCTCCTGGGCAGCCATATGGCTCATCACGGTTTGCATGTCTTTGTCGCCACGCCCGGACAGGCACACCACCATCAGGTGATCCTTGGGCAGGGTCGGTGCGCGTTTGATTGCTTCAGCCAGGGCGTGGGAAGTTTCCAGGGCCGGAATGATGCCTTCCAGGCGGCAGGTGGTGTGGAAGGCGGCCAATGCTTCTTCGTCGTTGATGCTGACGTACTCGACGCGTTTCACTTCATGCAGGTAGGCGTGTTCAGGGCCAATGCCGGGGTAGTCCAGGCCTGCGGAGATCGAATGGGCGTCGGTAATCTGGCCGTCGGCGTCCTGCAGCAGATAAGTACGGTTGCCGTGCAGTACGCCCGGAACACCGCCGGTCAGGCTGGCGGCATGCTTGTCGGTGTGGACGCCATGGCCGCCAGCTTCGACACCGATAATCTGTACGCTGGTGTCGTCAAGGAAGTCATGGAACAAGCCCATGGCATTGGAACCGCCGCCGACGCAGGCGATCAGGCTGTCAGGCAGGCGCCCTTCCTTGGCCTGCAATTGCTCACGAGTTTCCTTGCCGATGATCGACTGGAAGTCGCGAACCATCGCCGGATACGGGTGTGGGCCGGCCACGGTGCCGATCAGGTAGAACGTGTCATCAACGTTGGTGACCCAGTCACGCAGGGCCTCATTCATGGCGTCCTTGAGCGTGCCGGTGCCGGAGGTCACCGGAACGATTTCGGCACCCAGCAGCTTCATGCGGAACACGTTGGCTTGCTGGCGCTCGATATCGGTAGCACCCATGTAGATCACGCAAGGCAGGCCGAAGCGCGCCGCAACCGTGGCGGTGGCGACACCGTGCATGCCAGCACCGGTTTCGGCGATCAGGCGCTTTTTGCCCATGCGCTTGGCCAGCAGGACCTGGCCGATGCAGTTGTTCACCTTGTGCGCGCCGGTGTGGTTGAGCTCTTCACGTTTGAAGAAGATTTTCGCTCCGCCACAATGTTCGGTCAGGCGTTCAGCGAAGTACAGCGGGTTGGGACGGCCGATGTAATCGCGCTGGAAGTAGGCCAGCTGTTCAAGGAACTCGGGGTCGGCCTTCGCCGCTTCGTACTCGCGAGCCAGGTCGAGCACCAGCGGCATCAGGGTTTCAGCCACGTAGCGGCCGCCGAATGCGCCAAACAGGCCATTGGCATCGGGGCCGGCGCGGAAGTTGGTCTGGGTCATGGGTCGCTCCAGGGCGTAGTGAAGACTGAGAATGGCTTTACTCTACCCACGACACGCGCGCCTGAAAACCGATAAGATTGCGACAACCTGTCAGGAAAACTCACACGTTATGCGCCAGGACCTGCCTCCCCTCAATGCCTTGAGGGCATTCGAAGCCACTGCCCGGCTCAATAGCGTTAGCCAGGCCGCCGAGCAACTTCACGTTACGCATGGGGCCGTGAGTCGGCAATTGAAGGTGCTCGAAGCGCATCTGGGGGTCAGCTTGTTTGTTAAAGACGGGCGCGGCATTAAACTCACAGATTCCGGGCTACGTTTACGCGATGCCAGCTTTGACGCGTTTGATCGCCTGCGCAGTGTGTGTGGCGAGCTGAGCCAGAGTAGTGCCGATGCGCCTTTTGTCCTAGGTTGCTCCGGTAGCTTACTGGCGCGCTGGTTCATTCCTCGACTGGGCAGGCTCAAGGCGGAGCTGCCTGAGCTGCGTTTGCATTTGTCGGCTGGCGAAGGTGATCTCGATCCGCGTCGCCCTGGGCTTGATGCCTTGCTGGTATTCGCCGAGCCGCCGTGGCCGACCGACATGCAGGTGCATGTGTTGGCTCAGGAACGGATAGGCCCGGTGCTTAGCCCGCATTTCCCAGGCTTCGCCCGCTTGCAGCAGGCACCCACCCAGGCGCTGCTGGAAGAAACATTGCTACAAACGAGCTCACGCCCTCAGGCCTGGCCGAACTGGGCGCAACAACAGGGTATCAACCCTGAAGCACTGCGCTACGGTCAGGATTTCGAGCATCTGTACTACTTGCTGGAAGCGGCCGTCGCTGGCCTGGGTGTGGCCATTGCACCGCAGCCGTTGGTCGCCGATGACCTACGTGCTGGGCGCCTGGCGGCTCCCTGGGGGTTTTGCGAGACACAAGCGGCGTTGGCCTTGTGGGTGCCGCGACGCGCCGCAGACGGGCGCGCCGAGCAGTTGGCCGGGTGGTTGCGCGCCGAGCTGGCGCGACAGGTGGCTTAGTTGCCGCGTTTGCACAGCAGGTAGGCGGCCAGTAAGCCAAGGGCGCCGACGGCGACACCGGCGGTGGTCCAGGGGTGTTCCTGGGCATAGTCGCGGGTAGCCACACCGGTCTGGCGCGTCTTGGTCTTCACTTCTTCATAGGCATCGCTGAGCAGGCTGCGTGAGTGACGCAAGGCATTTTCGGCGTTGGCTTTTAAGGTTTTCAGGGTCTTGCGCGACTCGTCCGAGGCATCGTCCTTGAGGCTTTCCAATGACTTGAGCAGGCTTTCGATTTCCGCTTCCATGCTTTGCAGCGAAGCTTTACGCAGCGAGGTGTTGGCCATGGTGACTCTCCTTCGAGGTTGAGTTGAGCAGTGTAGATTCCGACTACGCACTATCGAGAAAGTGCAGTCGAACTTTTCCGGGTATTTACCTCTCGCAGGTAAAACAGCCCGGCGCTGCTAGGCTCTATCTCACATTCGAAAAAGGAGATTGCTCATGTCTGATCACCATACCTATAAGAAAATCGAACTTGTCGGCTCGTCGCCTACCAGTATTGAAGAGGCGATCAACAATGCTCTGGCCGAAGCGAGTAAAAGCATCAAGCATCTTGAGTGGTTTGAGGTGATCGACACCCGCGGCCATATCAAGGACAACAAGGCTGCGCACTTTCAGGTCACGCTCAAAGTAGGCTTCCGAATCGCCAATAGCTGAAATGGCGACACTGGCTTGTGCGGGTCAATTGAGTTACACAGTCCAGAGGCGTCCGGACAGGCTCCGGCGCCCTCCTCCACTTTGATCTGAACAAGGAAAGCGATCGATGAAGAAGTTGGTAGTGGCAGTGGCTTTGATGACGTTGGCGGGCACTGCGCTGGCCGCCGGCAAGCCATGTGAAGAATTGAAGAGCGAAATAGCCGCCAAGCTCGACGCCAAAGGCGTCAGTGGCTACTCGCTGGAAGTTGTTGATAAAGGCGCAGCCACTGATGGCAACGTCGTCGGTACCTGCGAAGGTGGCACCAAGGAAATCGTCTACAAGCGCGGTTGAGCGGTAAGAGTGCTACCGATTCGTAGCCGCTGCCGCCAGGCTGCGATCGGCTGCGAAGCAGTCGCCAATCAGTTGTCGACATGGGGCCTGATTGGCGGTCGTTTCACGCCCGATCGCAGCCTGGCGGCAGCGGCTACGAAGGGCCAGGTAAGGCAGTTGCGCGGCCCTCAGCTGCTCAGCACTGTCTGCGCCAGCAACTCATAGGACCGAATCCGGTCCGCATGCTCATACAGATCACAAGTGAAGATCAGCTCATCAGCTTCGGTCTGTTCCAGCAACACCTCAAGTTTGGCGCGGATCTTTTCCGGGCTACCGACCATCGCCAGGCCAAGGAAGCTACCCACCGCTTCACGTTCGTGCGGTAGCCACAGGCCATCCATGCTCTCTACCGGTGGGCGCTGCACCAGGCTTTGCCCACGCATCAGCGCCAGGATGCGCTGGTACACCGAGGTCGCCAGGTATTCGGCCTGCTCATCTGTATCAGCCGCTACCAGCGGTACACCGAGCATCACATAAGGTTTGTCGAGCACAGCTGAGGGCTGGAAGTGATTGCGATACACGCGAATCGCTTCATGCATGTAGCGCGGCGCAAAGTGCGAGGCGAAGGCATAAGGCAGGCCGCGCATCCCCGCCAGTTGCGCACTAAACAGGCTGGAACCGAGCAACCAGACCGGCACTTCGGTGCCGTAGCCAGGCACGGCAATGACTTTCTGATCCGGTGTGCGCGGGCCGAGGTAGCGCATCAGCTCTTCGACATCGTCGGGGAAATCGTCAGCACTGCCAGAACGCTCGCGACGCAGGGCGCGGGCCGTCATCTGGTCGGAGCCAGGGGCACGACCGAGGCCCAGATCAATGCGCCCTGGATAGAGGCTGGCCAGGGTGCCGAACTGCTCGGCGATCACCAGCGGTGCATGGTTGGGCAGCATCACGCCGCCGGCGCCGACGCGAATGGTCGAGGTGCCGCCGGCCAGGTAGCTGAGCAGCACTGAGGTCGCTGAGCTGGCAATACCGTCCATGTTGTGGTGTTCGGCCACCCAGAAGCGGTTGTAGCCGAATTTCTCGACGTGTTGGGCAAGGTCCAGGGAATTACGCAGCGATTGCGCCGGGCCGCTGTCGGCGCGCACCGGCACCAGATCGAGGGTGGAAAACTTGATATCGGCAAGTTGCGTCATGGGCTATTGAGCCTCCTGGGCAGTCGTATGGCCGACATCTGGCGGCGGCCTTTACTTCTCTGTATGGGCACATCTGCAGGAATCAATGCCAGGGATAGTAATCCGGCTGAACTTGCCTGAGTCAGGGCTCTCTGAAATTAAGGTAAGGCGCACGCCCGTGTGCCTGCGCAGCTCTGGAGGCTTTATGAAAAAGACAGCATCGGCTATCTGGGAAGGTGGCCTTAAGGATGGCAAAGGTCAGATTTCTACCGAAAGTGGCGCCTTGAAAAACAACCCTTATGGTTTCAACACCCGTTTCGAAGGCCAGCCGGGCACTAACCCGGAAGAATTGATCGGTGCCGCACATGCCGGCTGTTTCTCCATGGCCCTGTCGATGATGCTCGGTGAGGCGGGTTTCACTGCGGAGCGCATCGACACCACCGCCGAGGTAACGCTGGACAAGCAGGAGCAAGGCTTCGCCATTACCGCTGTCCACCTGATCCTCAAGGCCAAGGTGCCTGGGGCCAGTGAAGCGAAATTCCTCGAGGTGGCGAACAAGGCTAAAGAGGGTTGTCCTGTGTCGAAAGTGCTAAATGCGAAGATCAGCCTGGATGCCACTTTGGTGAGCTAAGGCAGAACCGGGATAGGCTTCTTGTGGTCAAATAGGTGTCGGCACAATCGCTGCCGCCACAAGGAGCTGTCCCATGATCCGTCTCGCAATCGCTGTGCTGGCATCGACGCTGGCGACTACTGCTTTGGCTGCGCCCAAGCCCTGCGAAGAACTCAAGGCCGAGATCGAGGCAAAGATCCAGGCCAACAATGTAAGTTCCTACACTCTGGAAATCGTCAAGAATGACGAAGTTCACGACCAGAACATGGTGGTCGGTAGCTGTGAGGGTGGCACCAAGAAAATCATCTACCAGAAAAATGATCGCTAGGTATCAGGGGATGCAGAAGATGTCGTGGGACTCTTCTGCGACTACTTTGCGCTGCGCGTCATACAGGTAGGCACTGGGCTGCATGGCCGGTGCCCGGGCTTCCAGGCGATAGCGCTGGCCGGCCTGAAAACTGTCGTACTTGACCTTCAGGTAGCAGGTGCGGTCAGTAGGATCGGTGGTGAAGCCGCCTGAATAGACCTCGTAATCGAACCTGACCACCAACTCATGGGCGCCAGGCGTCACCTGGAAGAAACGCCCGTCATTGAGGCGCTCGCCATCCAGGCGGTCGGCCATCAGCAATTTGCCTGGGGTCATGGTGTACAGGTCGACCCAGGCCTGTTTGCTATCGACAGGTGGCAAGGGGCTGGCGCAAGCCCCCAGGGTACTGAGGGCAATCAGCATCATTGGCTGGCGCATGGCAAACTCCCGCTTGCGAACTACTAAAGCACAAGCATAGCGCCAATCGTGCTATCAGGTGCGCTGACAGCCCGCCGGTAACCCTGTGCTGACCAGGTTTCGCTGCTCGTCATAGAGTTTGGCCCAAGGGCGAAAACCGATGCTGCCGGCTTCGAGCTGATACCGTTGTCCGGCATTGAAATCCTTGAACTTCACATTCAGCTGGCAATCACGCCATAGCGGTTCGCTGACCGGGCCGATGTTGCTGGGCGTCACTGGGAACAGGTAACGCACGGTCAGCTCATGGCTGCCAGGCTGTACCTCAAAATAGCGTTTATCAGCCCAGGCGCGCTCATCCACTTCGATGGCGTGCAGGGTATCGTCCTTGCCGGGGGCAAGATCGATCCAGGCTTGATTGGGATCAGGCTGCGGTAAAAAACCGGCGCAGCCGGACAGAAGCAAAAGACCGCTGATGACAAGCAGTGTACGCATGGCAAAACTCCAGCCGGGCAGGATAGTCTTGAAGCTGATGAGCACTTGAGCGGATAACGGGACGCGGATGCTTCGACTATTTCTTTTATTGCGCTCAAGTCTTGGGGCACTCGACCATTCTTTTCGCTGTTTGGTTCCCGTGCTGGCGCTCGGGCTGCTCAACGGCTGCTCCAGCGTTAATTACTACGGGCAGTTGGCCAGCGGCCAGCTACAGCTGTTGCAGGCACGCAAACCGGTGGCCGAGCTGGTGGCGGATCCCTCCACTGCTCCAAAACTGCGTCAACATTTGCTCCAGGCTGAGCAGGCTCGCGCTTTCGCCAGTGCACAACTCAAATTGCCGGACAACCGCAGCTACCGGGTCTATGCCGACATTGGCCGACCGTTTGTGGTTTGGAATGTGTTTGCCACCCCGGAGTTTTCCCTCGAGCCCCAGACCCATTGCTTCCCGATTGCCGGGTGCGTCGCCTATCGCGGCTATTACAGCCAGGGCGCTGCCCGCGGTGCAGCGGCCTTGCAGAAACAACAGGGTCTGGATGTCTATGTTGGCGGCGTAGAGGCTTATTCGACCCTGGGCTGGTTTGATGACCCGATCCTCAACACCATGCTGCGCTGGGGGGATGAGCGCCTGGCTACGGTGATTTTCCATGAGCTTGCGCATCAGCGGCTGTATGTCGCGGATGACACCTCGTTCAATGAGTCCTTCGCCACGTTTGTCGAGCAGGAGGGAAGCCGTCAGTGGCGGGTGGCGCGTGGGCTAGCTGCGCAAACCGAGGACGATAGCCAGCAACGCGATCAGTTCGTTGGGTTGGTACTGGCCAGCCGGGAACGGCTCAAGACACTGTACGCGGCGCCGCTGACCGATGCCGTAAAGCGTGCGGGCAAACACGCTGAGTTCGAGCGCTTGCGCCGGGATTACCGGAGCCTGCGTGATAGCCAATGGGGCGGCAACGGGCGGTATGACGCCTGGATCAATGCACCGATGAACAACGCCAAGCTGCTGCCTTTTGGTTTGTATGACCAGTGGGTACCGGTGTTTGAGGTGCTTTTTGCCCAATCTGGAAGGGACTGGGAGGTGTTTTATGCCCGGGTTGAAGCCTTGGGGCAACGTTCACCAGAGGAGCGGCTGCAGGCGCTGAAAAGCATCGCCGACAAGGCCGCCCCTTCGCGGCTACAGCAGTCCATCTTGTAGCGGGCTAGGCCTTCAAGACCGAAGAAAAGCCCGATGCATATCACTCAAGGTGGCAAAGTGATAAGCCGGTTGTTCTGCCGTCAGTTCCTCATGACTGCCAAAGCCATAACCCACCGCCGCCGCTTCAAGGCCGTTGCTGCGGGCGCCAATCAAGTCGTGCTTGCGGTCACCGATCATCAGCGTCTGCGCCGGGTCCAGCGATTCCTCAGCCAGCAGATGGGCAATCAGTTCGACCTTATTGGTACGAGTACCGTCGAGTTCGCTGCCGTAGATCACCTTGAAGTGGTGATCGAACTCGAAATGGCGGGCAATTTCGCGGGCGAACTCCCAGGGTTTTGAGGTGGCGATGTACAGCGTCCGGCCCTGCCCGTTCAACGCTTCCAGCAGTGGCTGGACACCGTCGAACACCTGGTTCTCATACAAACCGGTGACCTTGAAACGCTCACGGTAGTAGTTCACCGCATCCCAAGCCTTGGCCTCGTCAAAGCCGTAGAACTGCATGAAAGCCTGCAGCAAGGGCGGGCCGATGAAGTGCTCCAGGCGCGCAAGATCCGGCTCATCAATGCCGAGCTTGGCCAGGGCGTACTGAATCGAACGGGTGATACCCAGGCGTGGGTCGGTCAGGGTACCGTCGAGGTCGAAAAGGATATTTTGCTGGTGCATGGCTGTCTCGATAGGGGCTGCAGGCAGGTTCACTCAGGCAGGTGATAGCCTTCGGCAAGATGCTGGTCTTTGAGTTTTACGTAGTTGCTGGCGCTGTACGGAAAGAATGCCCGTTCTTTTTCGCTCAACGCGCGGGCTTGCTTGACCGGACTGCCGACATAGAGAAAACCGCTTTCCAAGCGTTTGCCCGGCGGCACCAGGCTGCCAGCGCCGATGATCACTTCGTCTTCGACCACCGCGCCATCCATGATGGTGCTGCCCATGCCAACCAAAATTCGGTTGCCCAGGGTGCAGCCGTGGAGCATGACTTTGTGACCAATGGTTACTTCATCACCGATCAGCAACGGAAATCCATCCGGGTTGAACGGCCCTGCGTGGGTAATGTGCAGCACGCTGCCATCCTGCACGCTGCTACGCGCACCAATGCGGATGCGGTGCATATCGCCGCGGATCACGGTCAGCGGCCACACTGAGCTGTCTGCGCCGATCTCGACATCGCCCAGAACCACCGCGCTGCGGTCGACGAAGGCGCGTTCGCCGAGGCGGGGGGTATGGTTCTGGAAGCTGCGCATGGCCATGATAGTAAGTCTCTTTGGTAGTGATAGGGCTGCGGTCGGCGTCGATTGTAATTAAGATGGTCCAGTGTTTCTTCTGCCAAGGTGTTTAACCGTGAGCGCGACCAACCCGCTACTGCAGTCTTATGACTTGCCGCCCTTCTCGGCGATCCGTGCCGAGCATGTGCAGCCGGCGATTGAACAGATCCTGGCCGACAACCGTACCGCTATTGCCGAAATCCTCAAAACCCAAGGTCAGCAACCAAGCTGGGCCGGTCTGGTTCTGGCGATGGACGAACTCAACGACCGCCTGGGCGCCGCCTGGAGTCCGGTCAGTCACCTCAATGCCGTGTGCAACAGCGCCGAACTGCGCGAAGCCTACGAGGCTTGCCTGCCGGCATTGAGCGCCTACGCCACTGAAATGGGTCAGAACCGCGAGCTGTTCCAGGCTTATGAGGCGCTGATCGCCAGCCCTGAAGCGGCGGGCTTTGATGTCGCACAAAAGACTATTCTCGAACACGCTCTGCGTGACTTCCGCCTGTCGGGTATCGACCTTCCGGCCGATAAGCAGCAGCGTTACGCTGAAGTGCAGAGCAAGCTCAGCGAACTGGGCAGCCGCTTCTCCAATCAACTGCTTGATGCTACGCAAGCCTGGACCAAGCTTGTTACTGATGAAGCAGCATTGGCCGGGCTGACCGATTCAGCCAAAGCGCAGATGGCTGCTGCGGCCCAGGCCAAGGGGCTTGAAGGCTGGCTGATCAGCCTTGAGTTTCCTAGCTACTACGCGGTGATGACCTACGCCGAAGATCGCGCTCTGCGCGAGGAAATCTACGCCGCCTACTGCACGCGTGCTTCGGATCAGGGCCCGAATGCCGGTCAGTTCGACAACGGCCCGGTGATGCGCGAAATCCTCGACCTGCGTCAGGAGCTGGCCGAACTGCTTGGTTATGCCAACTACGCCGAGCTGAGTTTGGCGACCAAAATGGCCGAGTCCAGCGATCAGGTGCTGAGCTTCCTGCGTGACCTGGCTAAACGCAGCAAGCCGTTTGCCGTACAGGACCTGGCCCAGCTCAAGGCCTATGCCGCCGAGCAGGGTTGCCCTGACTTGCAAAGCTGGGACAGTGGCTTCTACGGGGAGAAGCTGCGGGAGCAGCGCTACAGCGTTTCCCAGGAAACCCTGCGTGCGTACTTCCCGATCGACAAGGTGCTGTCAGGACTGTTTGCCATCGTCCAGCGCCTGTACGGCATCGAGATTGCCGAGCTCAAGGGTTTCGACACCTGGCATCCGGATGTGCGCCTGTTCGAAATCAAGGAGCACGGCCAGCACGTCGGTCGCTTCTTCTTCGACCTCTATGCGCGCGCCAACAAACGTGGCGGAGCCTGGATGGACGGCGCCCGCGACCGCCGTCGTGCGGCGGGTGGCCACCTGCAGAGTCCGGTGGCTAACCTGGTGTGCAACTTCACCCCGGCAGCCCCTGGCAAACCGGCGCTGCTGACTCACGATGAAGTCACCACCCTGTTCCACGAGTTCGGTCATGGCTTGCATCACCTGCTGACCCGCATCGAACATGCAGGTGTCTCCGGGATCAATGGCGTGGCCTGGGATGCTGTCGAGCTGCCAAGTCAGTTCATGGAAAACTGGTGCTGGGAGCCTGAAGGGCTGGCGCTGATCTCCGCTCATTACGAAACCGGTGCAGCCCTGCCTCAGGACCTGTTGGAGAAAATGCTGGCGGCGAAGAACTTCCAATCCGGGCTGATGATGGTCCGCCAATTGGAGTTTTCGTTGTTCGACTTCGAGCTGCATGCGAGCCACGGCGATGGCCGCAGTGTGCTGGAGGTGCTCGAAGGCATCCGCAACGAGGTCTCGGTCATGCGCCCACCGGTCTACAACCGCTTCCCCAACAGCTTTGCGCATATCTTCGCCGGCGGTTATGCCGCGGGTTACTACAGCTACAAATGGGCTGAAGTACTCTCGGCTGATGCATTCTCGCGTTTCGAGGAAGAAGGTGTGCTCAACGCCGAGACCGGTCGCGCCTTCCGCGAAGCGATCCTGGCCCGTGGCGGCTCTCAGGAGCCGATGCTGCTGTTCGTCGACTTCCGTGGCCGTGAGCCGTCAATCGATGCACTCTTGCGCCATTGTGGCCTGAGTGAGGAAGTGGCGGCATGAGTGATGCGCCCGTGATCAAGACGAAAAAGCGCTTTATCGCCGGGGCGGTCTGCCCGGCGTGCAGCGAGCCGGACAAGCTGATGATGTGGAGCGAAGACAGTGTTCCGCATCGTGAGTGTGTGGCCTGTGGGTTTTCCGACACCCTCAATGAGCAGGGGTTGTCGGTGCCGAAGGAACTGGGTACCCGAGTAAACAAAGTCGAGGGGAAACCGGCCGAGGCCAAAGTGCAGACGGTGCAGTTCTTTCCCAATCCCAAGCTGAAGAAACCGGCTGAATAAAGCTGTCGCTGTACTTGAGGCGTCACCGCCCCAGGTGCCAGATAGATAGTACCGATAGCGCCAGTCGGCGCCCCAGAGTGAGGTGTTCTACCACCTCGCTCTGGAGCCCACATGAACAACGCTAACCCCCTTCTGCACTACGAGCAGTTGATCGATTACGCCAGGGTGCGTATCGAGCATCTGCAGCCCGCCATCGAGCAAATCATTGCCGATAACCATAGTGCTATCGATGCGATCATTGTGCAGCAACGTAAGCTGCCCACCTGGGATGACCTGGTACTGGCGGTGGATGCGTTGGACGCTCGTCTGAACAATACCCTGTACAGCATCGCCCCCTTGCTCCTGCGTGGTGGCGACTGGCAGCAAGCAGCGAGTAAGTGCTGGGATCTGGCCCAAGCGTATTTTCTGCAGAAACTGCAAAACGCCGAGCTTTTGGACCTGTACCAGCGTCTGGCTGATAGCCCCTATGGCCTGAACCTGGATTGGCAGAGCAAGACGGCGTTACAACGAATACTGAAATCTTATCGTCTGGCAGGTGCCCACCTCGCGGTTGATCAGCGCGAGAAGCTGCAGGTACTGGAACAACAGATCAATGATGGGCAAAGCACGTTCTACGACAACCTGACCCGCTCCAGCGATAACTGGAGTGTGCACATTGTCGATGAGCAACGCTTGCGCGGGGTGCCCCTACACAATCGCAACGCTATGGCTGCGGCGGCGCAAGCCCAAGCGCTAGACGGTTGGTTGATTCTCCTTGAGGAGGCAGCCTACCTGGCGGTCATCGAACATGCGCATGATCGGGATCTGCGTGAACAGGTCTATCGGGCGTATCAGAGACGCGGCGCCAGCCCCGCGCCTGATTTTGACAATGGCCAGGTTTTTCAGGCATTGGCCAATGCGCGGCAGGAAAAGGCGCAGTTACTCGGATTTGATAACTTTATTCGGTTCAATCTGCAGCGCCGAGAAGGCGTGTCAGCAGAACAGGTCCGTGCATTCCTGGCAGACCTGACTCGGCAGATCCAACCAGGCTTGCAACAAGAGCATCAGCAGCTGCAGGACTTTGCCCGGCAACAGGGACTGCCGCAGGTTGAGCCCTGGGACGTCGCCTATCTGCGTAAGCAGTTGCGCAATACGCCCCTGAGTCTGTCCGAGGACGAAGTGCGCGCCTGCTTCTCGTTGGATACGGTTGTAAAGGCTCTGGTGGATTTCGCTCGGCAGCTATTCGGCGTCGTGCTGACGGAAGATCACAGTATCTCGACCTGGGATCCCGATGTTCGTGCATTTGAGGTGGTGCAGGACCACGCGCTCCTGGGGTACCTGTACATCGATGCCATTGGCAGAGATGGCAAACAAGCGGATAGCGCATGGACCTACTATGCCTGGAATCGCCACATCGATGCCGAAGGTCGCTACCACAAGGCCGCTGCTGCACTGTTCACCAGCATTGTCCCGGCTCAGGGCGATGCTGCACCGTTGCTCAGCCACCTGGACTTGCGCAAGGTGTTCCATGAGTTTGGTCATTGCCTGCATCACCTGCTGGTGCGCACGTCTAATTACCACCTGTCAGATGTACAGAACCTTGGCCCCGGTGGCGTCGAGATTGCGGGCAAGTTGCTTGAACGTTGGTGCTGGTCAGCCGAGTACCTGGCGAGCATATCGTCGCATAACCTGACGGGGGAGCCGCTGTCGGTGCAGGCATTGCAGACTTACCTGGGGCAACTTCAGGCGCAAGAGCAGCCGAAACTGGCCGTGGAGTTGGCAAAGTCGCTGTTTGACCTCGACTTACATGGCAAGCCGGATGATGGGCGCAGTGTCCTGCAGCGTGTTGCAGACAGTTTTGATAGGGCTGGCGCCTGGCCGTTGGCTGATTTCGAACGACCACTGCATGCCTTCGATCATCTGACCGCTGGTTACGAAGCTGGTTACTTCGGCTACCTCTGGGCGGATGTGTATGCCTTTGATCTGTTCAGTCGCTTCGAGCAGGAGGGGTTGCTCAACCAAGCCACTGGGCGTGAACTACAGGAGGCGCTTTTTGCACCTGGTGCCGCGCAATCGGTGCAGGTTGGCATCGAAGAGTTTCTCAAGCGTCCTTCGAGCGCCGCGCCATTTTTGCGCTGGTACGATTTGACGCCGTCTTGAAAATAGCCGCTCAGCGGTGCTGGATCATCTTAGGAACATCTTGTACTGTATAAAAAAACAGTATCAAGGTGCACCATGGCTGCTTCAGCTCCCCTGCGCGGTCGCGGTACGACCAGCAACCCGCACAATCGCTTCGCGCCTAATTGTTCGGTAGCCGAGGATGACGGCTGGTATCAGGAAGTGCCCCTGACCCAGGGTACTGAAGTGCGTATCGAAACCGCCAAGAGCATCATCACTCGCAACAACTCGCCTGACCTGCCCTTTGACCGCTCGATCAATCCTTACCGTGGCTGTGAGCATGGTTGCATCTACTGCTATGCACGTCCCAGTCATGCTTATTGGGACTTGTCCCCCGGGCTGGACTTCGAAACCAAGCTGATCGCCAAAACCAATGCCGCTGCTGTGCTGGAGCAACAATTGAGCAAGCCTGGTTATGTCTGTGCACCGATCAATTTGGGTTCCAACACCGATCCCTACCAACCCATCGAGCGTGAGCAACAGCTGACTCGCAGGCTGCTAGAGGTACTGCTGCGTTACCGTCACCCGGTTACCATCGTGACCAAGGGCTCGTTGATCCTCCGTGACCTGGACCTGTTGACCGAGCTGGCGCAGCAACGTCTGGTAAAGGTGATGATCAGCCTGACCACTCTCGATGATGAGCTAAAGCGCACGTTGGAACCGCGTGCGGCAGCGCCCAAGGCACGCTTGCGGGCGATTCGCGTGCTAACCGAGGCTGGTGTTCCGGTGGGCGTGTTGTGCTCGCCAATGATTCCGATGATCAACGATAGCGAACTGGAGCATCTGCTGGAAGCAGCCAAGGCTAACGGTGCAGTGAGTGCGGCCTACATGATGCTGCGCCTGCCGCTGGAGGTAGTGCCGTTATTTGAACAATGGTTGCAGGATCATTACCCACAACGTGCCAGCCATGTCCTGAGCCTGATACGCCAGAGCCGCGGCGGTGAGTTGTACGACAGCCGCTTTGGCGCACGCATGCGCGGCGAAGGCGTGTTTGCCGAGTTGCTGGCGCAGCGATTCAACAAGACGATTCGTCGTCTTGGACTGAACCTACGCGAGCGCTATTCGCTTGATTGCAGTGCATTTTGTCCTCCTGGCGGGCAGATGTCGCTGCTCTGATTTCAATAATGGGTATTGGCCATTGATGTTTTTTTGATATTATTCAAACCACTCTTTGGATCTCTGGAACGCCCGTTCTAGAGCCTCGCCATTAAGTTTGAGTTAAGTTTCGCCGAGTAGCGTAGGAATTCAGCCAATAACTGATGTGATTGTTGGTGCGCGTACATCATCCAAATGACATGCGCTGTTTGAATCATCAACCCGGTAAAATGGACTTAACCTAAACCGTCAAAGAGGATGAAGCATGCCCGTCAAGGACCCATCCAAGGTCGCTCCGCAAGCACCTGCCGAGAGCGCCGATGCCGCCCTGAAGCATATCGTTGACGGCTTTCTGCGGTTTCACCACGATGTCTTTCCTGAACAGCAGGAGTTGTTCAAGAAACTCGCCACCGCACAAAAGCCTCGTGCGATGTTCATCACCTGCGCCGACTCGCGCATCGTGCCCGAGCTGATCACTCAGAGTTCCCCCGGCGACCTGTTCGTCACCCGTAACGTGGGCAACGTCGTGCCGCCCTATGGGCAGATGAACGGCGGCGTTTCGACCGCCATTGAATATGCCGTTCTGGCACTTGGTGTACACCACATCATCGTGTGCGGTCACTCCGATTGCGGTGCCATGCGCGCGGTGCTAAACCCGCAAAGTCTCGAGAAGATGCCAACGGTCAAGGCCTGGCTGCGCCATGCCGAGGTTGCCCGTACAGTGGTCGAGGACAACTGTTCCTGCGGTAGCGAGCATGAAAGCATGCAGGTGCTCACCAAGGAAAACGTCATTGCCCAGTTGCATCACTTGCGTACTCACCCTTCGGTAGCCTCGCGCCTGGCGGCCGGCCAGCTCTTTATCCATGGCTGGATCTACGATATCGAAACCAGTCAGATCGAGGCCTATGACGCGGCGAGCGACAGTTTCCTGCCCCTGGCTGCAGGCCAGCCAATCCCTTGCGCAACACCGAGAGGACGCTACTAAGCGTTCCTGACACCCCCGCGATGATTTGAATGACGGCTGCACCTTTACGGTGCGGCCTGGTCATCGGCTGCCTTGAGTTTCCCTGACTGCCTTGCCGGCCTGCTGGCGGTATGCGCCTGCACGTGTGTCAGGGGTTGTGCGATCGGCCATTGGAATGGCTGCGAAACGTGAGAGAAGGAGTAACACGGTGAACAAGACACAATTAAAAGCGGCGTTGCCGCGTGAATTACTGGCATCGGTAGTGGTATTTCTGGTCGCTCTACCCTTGTGCATGGGCATTGCCATTGCATCGGGCATGCCTCCGGCCAAAGGCCTGATTACCGGGATTATTGGCGGCATCGTGGTCGGCTGGCTGGCGGGCTCGCCATTGCAGGTCAGTGGCCCGGCGGCAGGTTTGGCAGTATTGGTGTTTGAGCTGGTGCGCCAGCATGGCGTGGCAATGTTGGGGCCGATTCTGCTATTGGCTGGCGTGCTGCAACTGCTCGCCGGACGTCTGCGCCTGGGCTGCTGGTTCCGGGTTACCGCGCCAGCAGTGGTCTACGGCATGCTCGCCGGTATTGGCGTGTTGATTGTCTTGTCCCAGGTGCATGTGATGTTTGACAGTGCGCCGCAACCGTCGGGTCTGGCTAACCTGTTGGGTTTTCCTGCCACAGTCATCCAGGCACTTCCGCTGGAGAGCCCGGACAACGGCTGGAAGGCTGCGGCATTGGGCGTTGGCACGATCGCGGTGATGTGGGGTTGGGAGCGCTTTGGGCCACAGTCACTGCGTTTTGTCCCCGGCGCCTTGCTCGGTGTCGCCTTGATGACCGTTATCAGTCTCTGGCTGGCACTGCCGGTCAATCGCGTCCAGGTGCCGGCGGACCTGAGCCAGGCTATCGACTGGTTGCGCCCGGCCGACCTGCTTAATCTTGCTGATCCCAATTTATTGGTGGCGGCCTTCGCCCTGGCTTTTATCGCCAGCGCCGAAACCTTGCTGTCCGCCGCAGCGGTGGACCGTATGCACAACGGTCAGCGTTCGGATTTTGATCGCGAACTGTCAGCCCAGGGCTTGGGTAACATGCTCTGCGGTGTATTGGGCGCGTTGCCAATGACCGGCGTAATCGTGCGCAGTTCGGCTAACGTCCAGGCCGGTGCGCGGACGCGCCTGTCGGCAATCTTGCACGGGGTCTGGTTGCTGGCCTTCGTGGTGGTGCTCAGTAGCGTGCTGCAGCAGATCCCGGTGGCGAGTCTGGCGGGTGTGCTGGTTTATACCGGCATCAAATTGGTCGACTTCAAGGCGTTTCGTGGTCTGAGCCGCTATGGACGGATGCCGATGTTCACCTATGCGGCGACGGCGCTGGCGATCATCTTTACTGACCTGTTGACCGGCGTGTTGCTGGGCTTTGCACTGACCTTACTCAAGCTTGCGCTCAAGGCTGCGCGGCTGAAGATTGGTGTGGTCAGCCTAGGTGAACCGGGGCACCTGGAGCTGCGCTTGAGCGGTGCGGCGACCTTTCTCAAGGTGCCGGCGCTGGCTCAAGTGCTTGAAGGCATTCCTGCCGGTACCACGCTGCATGTGCCACTGGCCAACCTCAGCTACATCGACCACTCCTGCCTGGAGCTGCTCGAAGACTGGGGGCGGGCCAACGCGAGCAAGGGCTCGCGCTTGCTGATCGAGCAGCGGCGACTCAAGCGCCGGATTGAGGGGCGGGTGCGCACGACGGCTGGGCTCGGTACCTGATGCAACTGTAGCCGCTGACGAGGCACGAGGCTGCGATCGACTGCGAAACACAGCCGTTTCACGGCCGATCGCAGCCTAGCGGCAGCGGCTACAGGAGCAGTCAGTGGTCAAGCCGACTGGTCCAGATCCAGCCCTACACCCAACTGCCGCGACAGGCACGGCCAGCGTTTCCACGCGGCGCCTGTGTCCGGGCTGCTGAGTTTGTCGCGGTATTGCTCGACTGTCTCCAGGGCGAAACTCTCTTCATCGAGCATTTCGTCTACCGAGTGGTGCACCACTTCATCCAGCTGGTTGGCGAATTCTTCTCCGATCAGTTGATGGGCGATCAGGTTGGCCACCGTTGTGTCCAGCGGGATCAGCGGTTGATTGAAGTGCTTGATGTACAGGTCATTCACTTCTTCCACCAGGCGATGCGCCAGGTAGGCTTCATCCAGCAAGCACCCCAGACCGAGGTGGGTGTCGGTAATGGCTGGCGGCTGCAGGAAATACTGCTCAGCGATCTTCAGCACTGGCTTGATCTGAGACTCGATGCCAGCTTCACGGGCCACTTCATTGGCCGCCTCAAGCATTTCTGGAACCTGTTCGATGTAGGCGCTGACGAAACGGGTCAAAGCCCCTTGTGCGTCGAGTTCCGGTAGCTGAATCGAGGGATGCAGGTGTGGCAGTTGTTTTACCAGTTGTACTTTCAGTTGGCCGGTTTCGGTCTCATGTTGATGGGCACGGGTGATCTGCTCGCGCAACGCGGCGATGTTCATGACAACTCCAGGGTAAAGGCGTGACAAACGGAAGACATAAGGTAGCTCGGTTCTGAAAATGGCTAAGACGTATTTGGCATAACCGCGGACCACTTATAGTCGACAATTATATCGAAATGCCATCATTACGCCTTCACACCAGATAAGTCGCGGGCTGGCGCGCAAACGTTCAACTGCAGCGGGTGGATTTCTTTTTATCGCGTTGCGTGGTCAAGGTCGCTGTCTATACTCCGGTTTGAAAGTGATTCGCTGATGAGGCCCGACTGCAGTTCGCAGGGGCTCGGTCGTCGAAGTTCGCAGTCTTGGCCGCCGTACCCTTAGCCGTAGGTCCACGCCTCCGGGATAACAAGAACGATAAGGGGAACCCGCAATGATGCGACATCCACACGTCTGGATGGGCCTCCTGTTGTGGTCGGTATTCGGTCAGGCCAACGCCGCCTGGACCGTGAACATGGCGCCAGGGGCGACAGAAGTCAGCAACGCAGTGTTCGACCTGCACATGACCATCTTCTGGATCTGCGTGATCATCGGCCTGGTGGTCTTTGGCGCGATGTTCTGGTCGATGATCATCCACCGTCGTTCCACCGGTCAGCAGCCTGCGCATTTCCACGAGCATACGTGGGTCGAGATCATGTGGACGGTGGTGCCGTTCCTGATCCTGGTGGCCATGGCCATTCCGGCAACCAAGACCCTGATCGATATCTACGATGCCAGTGAGTCGGACGTGGATATCCAGGTCACCGGCTACCAGTGGAAGTGGCATTACAAATACCTGGGCCAGGACGTCGAGTTCTTCAGCAACCTGGCCACCCCCGCCGACCAGATCCACAACAAAGCCCCCAAGGACGAGCATTACCTGCTCGAAGTCGACCAGCCGCTGGTGCTGCCAGTGGGTGCCAAAGTGCGCTTTTTGGTCACCGCCGCCGATGTTATTCACTCTTGGTGGGTGCCGGCCTTTGCGGTCAAGCGTGACGCCATTCCCGGCTTCGTCAACGAGGCCTGGACCCGGGTCGAGAAACCGGGCATCTACCGCGGCCAGTGCACCGAGCTGTGCGGCAAGGACCACGGCTTCATGCCGGTGGTGGTCGAGGTCAAGTCCAAAGCCGATTACGACACCTGGCTGAGTGAGCGTAAGGCCGAGGCGGCCAAGCTCAAGGAGCTGACCAGCAAGGAGTGGACCCTGCAGGAGTTGGTCGAGCGCGGTGACAAGGTCTACCACACCACGTGCGTGGCCTGTCACCAGGCTGAAGGCCAGGGCCTGCCGCCAATGTTCCCGGCGCTCAAGGGCTCGAAGATCGCCACCGGACCCAAAGAAGATCACCTGAGCATTGTCTTCCACGGCAAGCCGGGCACGGCCATGGCCGCGTTCGGCAAGCAGCTGTCAGAAGTGGATATCGCCGCCGTGGTGACCTACGAACGTAACGCCTGGGGCAACAACAAGGGCGACATGGTCACGCCCAAAGACGTATTGGCGATCAAACAGGCAGAAAGCAAATGAGCCGGCCTGACGAAGGTTCTCGCATCAGTCACCGGACTGCAGGAGACAGGACATGAGCGCAGTGATCGACGACCACAGCCACGGTCATGAGCATGCCCACGGACCGGCCAAAGGCCTGATGCGCTGGGTACTGACCACCAACCACAAAGACATCGGCACCATGTACCTGTGGTTTAGTTTCATCGCCTTCCTGCTCGGCGGCTCCTTCGCCATGGTGATCCGCGCCGAACTGTTTCAGCCCGGCCTGCAGATTGTCCAGCCGGAGTTCTTCAACCAAATGACCACCATGCACGGGCTGGTGATGGTCTTCGGTGCGGTGATGCCGGCCTTCGTCGGCCTGGCCAACTGGATGATTCCGCTGATGATCGGCGCACCGGACATGGCCTTGCCGCGGATGAACAACTTCAGTTTCTGGTTGTTGCCGGCGGCCTTCCTGTTACTGGTTTCGACCCTGTTCATGCCCGGTGGCGGGCCGAACTTCGGTTGGACCTTTTATGCGCCGCTGTCGACTACCTACGCGCCGGAAAGCGTGACCTTCTTTATCTTTGCCATTCACCTGATGGGCATCAGTTCGATCATGGGTGCGATCAACGTGATCGCCACCATTCTCAACCTACGTGCCCCCGGCATGACCCTGATGAAAATGCCGCTGTTCGTCTGGACCTGGCTGATCACCGCTTTCCTGCTGATCGCGGTAATGCCGGTGCTGGCCGGGGTGGTGACCATGATGCTGATGGATATCCACTTCGGCACCAGCTTCTTCAGCGCAGCCGGTGGTGGTGACCCAGTGTTGTTCCAGCATGTGTTCTGGTTCTTCGGTCACCCCGAGGTGTACATCATGATCCTGCCGGCGTTCGGTGCGGTCAGCTCGATCATCCCGGCGTTCTCGCGCAAGCCGCTGTTCGGCTACACCTCGATGGTATATGCCACCGGTGCGATTGCCTTCCTGTCCTTTATCGTCTGGGCGCACCACATGTTCGTAGTCGGCATCCCGGTGGTGGGTGAGTTGTTCTTCATGTACGCCACCATGCTGATTGCGGTACCGACGGGGGTGAAGGTGTTCAACTGGGTCAGCACCATGTGGGAGGGCTCGTTGACCTTCGAGACGCCGATGCTGTTCGCCATCGCCTTCGTCATCCTGTTCACCATCGGCGGTTTTTCCGGGTTGATGCTGGCCATCGCCCCGGCGGACTTCCAGTACCACGACACTTACTTCGTGGTCGCCCATTTCCATTATGTGCTGGTTCCCGGTGCGATTTTCGGGATCTTCGCTTCGGCCTACTACTGGCTGCCGAAATGGACCGGGCACATGTATGACGAAACCCTCGGCAAGCTGCATTTCTGGCTGTCGTTCGTCGGCATGAACCTGGCGTTCTTCCCCATGCACTTTGTCGGCCTGGCCGGGATGCCGCGGCGGATTCCTGATTACAACCTGCAGTTCGCCGACTTCAACATGGTCTCCTCGATTGGTGCCTTTACCTTTGGCGCCACGCAGATCTTCTTCCTGTTCATTGTCATCAAGTGCATTCGCGGCGGTGCCCCGGCACCGGCCAAACCCTGGGATGGTGCAGAAGGCCTGGAGTGGTCGGTGCCGTCACCGGCGCCCTACCACACCTTCCAGACGCCACCGGAAGTGAAATGAACGGCAAATGCCGGAGGATGAGTCATGAGTGAAGGGACCTCGCTCAAACGCCTGGTGCTGCGGCTGATGCTGCTGACTGTGGTGATGTTTGCCTTCGGCTTTGCTTTGGTGCCGATCTACGACGTGATGTGCAAGGCGTTCGGCATCAACGGCAAAACTGGTGGGCAGTATGAAGGCAGCCAGGTCAGCGATCCGAACCGGGTGGTCAAGGTGCAGTTCATGTCGACCAATGCCAGCGACATGGTCTGGGAGTTCTATTCCACTGCCGATCAGATCGACGTCAATCCTGGTGCGGTCAACCAGATGATCTTCGTTGCCCATAACCCGACCGACAAACCGATGAGTGCTCAGGCCATTCCGAGCATCACACCGGCCGAAGCGGCGGCGTACTTTCACAAGACCGAATGCTTCTGCTTTACCCAGCAGGTGCTGCAACCGGGAGAGCGTATTGAGATGCCGGTGCGCTTTATCGTTGATCGCGACCTGCCCAAGGATGTGAAACACCTGACGCTTGCTTACACGCTGTTCGATATCACCGCTCGCCACCCGCCGGTTGCACACCTGACGGGCCAGGACCTACAGGGCGCCCGATAAGGAGAACACTCAATGGCTTCGCATGAGCACTATTACGTTCCGGCGCAAAGCAAGTGGCCGATCATTGCCACTATCGGCATGTTCATTACAGTGTTTGGCTTGGGCACCTGGTTCAACGACCTCAAGGCTGGGCGACCGGATTCCCATGGCCCGTGGATCTTTTTCTTCGGCGCGCTGTGTTTGGCGTACATGCTCTTCGGCTGGTTTGGCGCGGTGGTCAAAGAGAGTCGCGCCGGGCTGTACAGCCCGCAGCTGGACCGCTCTTTCCGCTGGGGGATGTCGTGGTTCATCTTTTCTGAGGTGATGTTCTTCATCGCCTTCTTCGGTGCGCTGTTTTATGTGCGCAACCTGGCTGGGCCCTGGCTGGGCGGTGAAGGTGCCAAAGGTGTCGCACACATGCTCTGGCCGAATTTCGAGTTTTCCTGGCCGTTGCTCAATACACCCGACCCGAAACTGTTTCCGCCGCCCAAGGACATCATCGACCCGTGGCACCTGCCGCTGATCAACACCATCCTGCTGGTCAGCTCCAGTGTCACCGTGACCATTGCGCACCATGCCTTGCGCAAGGATCACCGTGGCGCACTGAAGTTCTGGTTGGGGCTGACCATCGTACTGGGCATCGCCTTTCTGATCCTGCAGGCCTATGAATATCACGAGGCCTATACCGAGCTGGGCCTGACCCTGGGGTCGGGGATCTATGGCGCCACCTTCTTCATGCTTACCGGTTTTCATGGCGCCCACGTGACCATGGGCACACTGATCCTGTTCGTGATGCTGGTGCGGATCATGCGCGGGCATTTCAACCCCGACAAACACTTCGGTTTCGAGGCTGCCAGCTGGTACTGGCACTTCGTTGATGTGGTCTGGGTAGGGCTGTTTATCTTCGTTTATGTGCTGTAGCTGTGTTCAAAACGGCGCGTGGGACACCAGTTGGCCGCTGTAGAAACCCCAGGTAATCAGCGCCAGGGTCAGCGCAGCGAGGGTGACCCGCACGGTCAGGGCTTTGAGCAGGCGAGTGGAATGTCCGTCGTCCTTGACCAGAAAGAACAGGCCACTGAACAAGCTGGCGATGGTCGCCAACAGCATCAGGACAATCGCGGCTTTAAGCATGGCGAAACTCCGGGGGGATGCATCGATGACCTTAAGTATAGCGATTGACCATGGGGTGACCGGGTGAAGCCATTTCGCCCAGGCTGGGTGCCGACCCTGGTGGTGCTGATGCTGTTACCTGGGCTGATTGCGCTCGGCTGCTGGCAGTTGGGGCGTGCCGAGGATAAACGTGCCCTGCTGGCCAGCTATGCCGAGCGCCAGGCCGGTGAGCCAATCGGTGCAGCTCAGTTGCCACAAGTGCAGGACCCGGCCTATCGCCGGGTGCATCTGTTCGGTCACTTCGATAACCAGCACAGCCTGCTGCTGGATAACCGCATGCGCGATGGCCAGGTTGGCGTCGAACTCTTGCAGCCGTTTTTCGATCAGGCCAGCGGCCTCTGGTTGTTGGTCAATCGCGGCTGGCTGCCCTGGCCGGACCGGCGTAATGCGGTGCAGTTCAGCACTCCAAAGCAGACTCTGAGTCTCGATGCCTGGGTGTACATCGCGCCCGGCGCTACCTTCCAACTGCAGACCGATCCTGAAAGCGGTAGCTGGCCGCGGCTGCTGACTGCCATTGATGCTGCTCACCTATGGACGCAGTTGTCGCGCGAAGGCTTCGCCCACGAACTACGCCTGGAGGCCGGCCCGGCCAGCTACCGGCTCGATTGGCCGGTGGTCGCCATGGGCCCGGAAAAACATCTGGGCTACGCCGTGCAGTGGTTTGCCCTGGCGCTGGCACTGGTCCTGCTCTACCTCTACTTCGGCTGGCATAACAACAAAAAGGAGAAACAGCATGGGAGCCGTCACGAGTCCACTCAACATGTCTGAAGGCAAGGCGCCGCCAGGGCGCGCCCGTGGGCGCTTGCAACTGATCCTGATCCTGCTGGTGGTGCTCGGTCCGATGCTACTGGCCACCGCCATGTACAAGCTGCAGTTCTGGGTGCCCGAAAGCCGCAGCTATCACGGCGAAATGATCGGCAACGGCCAGAGCCGCGCCGACCTTGGGGTGAACGCTGATGAACAGCGGTGGCAATTGCTGGTCAGCGCACCCAAAGAATGCGGCCTGGACTGCCAGCAACTGGTCTACCTGGCCCGGCAGATTCAAATCGGTCTGGGTCGTGATGCCAGTCGCGCCAGTCATGCGTTGGCCACTACCCAGCCATTGGCTAGCGATTACCAGGCTCGGCTCGATCGCGAATACCCTCAGCTGCAACGCTACCCGCTGGACCTGAGCAAGTATGCAGCGCTGAGCCAGGGCAAACAGGATGCGCAACTGTGGATTGTTGATCCTCACGGCAACCTGGTGCTTCGCTACGACCCCAAGGTCAAGGGCAAGGACTTGCTCAATGACCTGCGCCTTCTGCTGAAACTGTCCAATATCGGGTAGGACTTCGTCATGGCCAGACCTGGATACCGTCTCGCTGTATTTGCCACCATGCTGGCGCTGGTTGTTGTCCTGCTCGGTGCCTACACCCGCCTCACCCATGCTGGGCTGGGTTGCCCGGATTGGCCGGGCTGCTACGGATTCATCAGCGTGCCCAAGACCGAAGCGCAACTGGTCCATGCTGAGTTGCACTACCCCGACACACCGGTGGAGGCACACAAAGGCCGCAATGAAATGGTCCACCGCTATTTCGCCGGCACCCTGGCGCTGGTAATCACCCTGCTCGCCTGGCAAGCCTGGCGCCGCCATGGCCGCGAGGGCCAGCCGTATCGCCTACCCTTGCTGCTGCTTGGGGTGGTGTTTGCGCAGGCGGCGTTCGGTATGTGGACGGTAACCCTCAAGCTATGGCCGCAGGTGGTCACTGCACATTTATTAGGCGGCTTTGCCACCTTGAGCCTGCTGTTCCTGCTCAGCCTGCGTTTGTCGCGGGCGTTCGCGCCTTTGCCCAAGCTGCCGCTGAGCGTGCGGCGGGTGGCGGCATTAGGGTTGTTGGTGGTGATCGGCCAGATCGCGTTGGGAGGCTGGGTCAGTGCCAACTACGCGGCGGTCGCCTGTGTCGATCTGCCTACCTGCCATGGTCAGTGGTGGCCGCAGGCGGACTTCGCCAACGGTTTTCACCTGATCCAACACATTGGCCCCAACTATCTAGGTGGGCAGTTGGACAGTGATGCACGCACCGCCATTCATCTCAGCCACCGCATGGGTGCATTGCTGGTGACCTGTGTGTTGTTGTTGCTCAGTTGGAAACTGCACCACCACGGCCTGAGCAGGCTGGCGCGGCTGGTGTTGCTGGCGTTGGCCGTGCAGATCGGTCTGGGTGTCAGCAATGTGCTGTTCCACTTGCCGCTGCCTGTTGCCGTGGCGCATAACGCCGGGGGCGCCATGTTGTTGCTGTGCATGGTGCTGGTCAATTACCGCATACGTTTGGTGGCCAAGGCCAAGGCTCGTCGGGTCAGCCAGGGTTGGCGCCTGACGCCGCTTAGCAGCGGTGGCGTGGTTCATTACCTGGGAGATAACTCATGGCGACGCTTTTAAGCGAGCGCAGGCTGCAGGCCGGTTGGCGCGATTACCTGGAGCTGACCAAGCCCAAGGTGGTGGTGCTGATGCTGATCACCTCGCTGGTGGGCATGTTCCTCGCCACGCGCGCCGGGGTGCCATGGACCGTGCTGTTGTTCGGCAACCTCGGTATCGCCTGCTGCGCTGGCGGCGCCGCGGCGGTCAATCATGTGGTGGATCGGCGCATTGATGCGCTGATGGCCCGTACTCACAAACGGCCGCTGGCCGAAGGCCGGGTGACACCGGTGGCGGCGCTGATTTTTGCCCTGCTGCTGTCGCTGGCGGGTATGGCCCTGTTGCTGGTGTTCACCAACGCCCTCACTGCTTGGCTGACCCTTGCTTCGCTGCTCGGCTACGCGGTGATCTACACCGGGTTTCTCAAACGGGCGACGCCGCAGAACATTGTGATCGGGGGGCTGGCCGGCGCAGCGCCACCGTTGCTGGGCTGGGTGGCGGTCAGCGGCCATGTCAGCGCTGAGCCGTTGTTGCTGGTACTGATCATTTTCGCCTGGACGCCACCGCATTTTTGGGCGCTGGCCATTCACCGCAAAGAGGAGTACGCCAAAGCGGATATTCCCATGTTGCCGGTGACTCATGGCGAGCATTACACCAAGGTGCACATCCTGCTCTACACCCTGGTGCTATTGGCGGTCAGCCTGCTGCCTTACGCCATTCATATGAGTGGGCCACTCTACCTGGCCTGTGCTGTGGTTCTCGGCGTGCGCTTCCTGCAATGGGCTTGGGTGTTGTACCGTGGCAGTCGGCCGCACGCGGCGATCAAGACCTTCAAGTACTCTATCGGGTACCTGTTTTTGCTGTTCATCGCGCTGCTTGTAGACCACTACTTACTGTTGAACCTATGACTCGAACCCAGAAAACCGTCTTCATCCTCGTTGCCCTGGTCGCCGTGATCCTCGGGCTTACCGTCAACAAAGTGCTCAACGGCCGCAGTGAAGGCAACCCGACCGAGCTGATTGATGCCGGCATTATCCTGCTGCCGCAAAGCCGTACGGTGCCGAGTATCGAGATGACCGACGAGAAAGGTCAGACCGTGACGATGGATGAGCTCAAGGGCAAATGGTCGCTGCTGTTCTTCGGCTATACCTTCTGCCCGGACATTTGCCCGACGACACTGGCGCAGTTGCGTCAGGTGAAAAGCGAGTTGCCCAAAGAAGCGGTAGACCGGCTGCAGGTGATTTTGGTCAGCGTCGATCCGAACCGTGATACCCCGGCGCAGTTGCAGCAGTACCTGGGTTATTTCGACAAGGATTTTCGTGGCTTGACCGGCTCACTGGATAATCTGCAGAAGCTGGCCAACGCGGTGAGCATTCCGTTCATTCCGGCCGATACCAGCAAGCCGAACTATACGGTTGATCACAGTGGCAACCTGGCGCTGCTGGGGCCGGATGGCAAGCAGCGTGGGTTTATTCGTGCGCCGTTCAACAATCAGAAGCTGGTGGCTCAACTGCCGGGATTGCTTAAGCGCGACTAATAAAATCGCCGGCAAGGCTGGCTCCCACAAGAGCCTGTGGGAGCCGGACTTGCCGGCGATGAAGGCGACGCGGTGGATCAGAACGCCGGCTTGACCGCGCCCTTGTATTTCTCTTCGATGAACTTCTTCACTTCTGGGGTGTGCAGGGCTGCAACCAGCTTCTTCACCGCGTCGGCATCCTTGTTGTCTTCGCGGGTGACCAGGATGTTCACATACGGCGAGTCAGCGCCTTCAATGACCAGCGCGTCTTTGCTCGGATCAAGTTTGGCTTCCAGCGCATAGTTGGTGTTGATCAGCGCCAGGTCGACCTGGGTCAGCACGCGCGGGATGGTCGCCGCTTCCAGTTCACGGAACTTCAGGTTCTTTTTGTTCTCGGTAATGTCTTTGACGGTCGAGAGAATGTTGCTGTTGTCCTTGAGCTTGATCACACCCGCCTTGTCCAGCAGCAGCAAGGCACGACCGCCGTTGGTGGCGTCGTTGGGGATGACCACGGTCGCAGTCGATGGCAGCTCTTCGAGGGTTTTGAACTTGCTCGAGTAAGCGCCCAGCGGTTCCAGGTGAACGCCGGCAACGCTGACCAGCTTGGTGCCCTTGGCTTTGTTGAACTCATCCAGGTACGGCTGGTGCTGGAAGAAGTTGGCGTCCAGACGTTTCTCGGCAACCTGCACGTTCGGTTGGATGTAGTCAGTGAAGACCTTCACCTTCAAATCCACGCCTTCTTTGGCCAGCGCCGGTTTAACGAACTCTAGGATCTCGGCGTGCGGTACCGGGGTGGCAGCCACGGTCAGGGTCTCGGCCTGAGCGGAGAAGGCCGCAACGGCGGCGACAACAGCAAGCAGCTTTTTCATCAAATCACTCCTTGTGAGGGCCGATGTGGCCCCCGGTGCGTCGGTATTGCCGACCCATGGGGTTACTTACGGGAAAAATGCACAACCAGTTTGTCGCCCACGCTTTGCAGTACTTGAACCAGTATTAGCAGCAGGACCACAGTAACGACCATCACATCCGTCTGGAAACGCTGGTAGCCGAAGCGGATTGCCAGGTCACCGAGGCCGCCTGCGCCTACCACACCGGCCATGGCGGTGTACGACACCAGGGTAATGGCGGTGACGGTGATGGCTGCGAAGATGCCCGGACGGGCCTCAGGCAGCAAGGCATTGGTAATGATCTGCCGGGTTGTGGCGCCCATCGACTGGGTTGCCTCGATAATGCCGCGATCGACCTCACGCAGGGCGGTTTCCACCAGGCGTGCGAAGAATGGCGTAGCGCCCACCACCAATGGTGGAATCGCACCGGCTACGCCCAGCGAGGTGCCGGTGATCAGCACGGTGAACGGAATCATCACGATCAGCAAAATGATGAACGGCAGCGAACGCAGCACGTTGACCACCAGCGACAGCAGCGCATACACGCCCTTCTGCTCGAACAGCTGGCGTGGGCCGCAGAGGAACAGCAGCACGCCCAGTGGCAGGCCGAGCAGCACGGTGAAGAACAGCGAGCCGAACAGCATGATCATGGTATCGATCGTCGCCAGCCAGATTTCAGCCCAGTCGACGTTGGCAAAGAAACTCAAAGCGTCCATTAACGCAGTACCTCCATATGAACATCAGCCGCCGTGAAGCGGGCGAAGGCCGCTTCCATGTCGCCGCCAGTGACGGCCAGGGTCAGCTGCCCATACGGGGTGTCTTTGATGCGGTCGATGCGGCCAGCGAGGATGCTGTAATCCACACCCGTCTCGCGGGCTACGGTGCCCAGCAGTGGGGCATAAGTGGAATCGCCCTGGAAGGTCAGGCGGACAATACGGCCCGGGACATGAGCGAAGTCGTCACGTTGTTCGTTCTCATCGATCTGCTCGTCTTCCTGGACGAAGCGCTTGGTAGTCGGGTGCTGCGGATGCAGGAATACATCGGCCACCGGACCATGCTCAACAATTTGCCCTGCGTCCATCACCGCTACCCGGTCACAAACCCGGCGGATCACGTCCATTTCATGGGTGATCAGGACGATAGTCAGCTTCAGTTCACGGTTGATCTCGGCCAGCAACTGCAGGACCGAAGCGGTAGTCTGCGGGTCGAGGGCGCTGGTGGCTTCGTCGCAGAGCAGAATTTTCGGCTTGGTCGCAAGGGCGCGGGCAATGCCGACGCGTTGCTTCTGACCACCGGACAGCTGCGCCGGGTATTTTTTCGCGTGCTCGGACAAGCCCACGCGGGCGAGCAATTCGCTGACCCGGGTGTCGATCTCTTTGCGCGATAGCTCGCCAGCCAGAGTCAGCGGCAGGGCGACGTTATCGGCCACTGTCTTGGACGCCAGCAGGTTGAAGTGCTGGAAGATCATCCCGACTTGCTGGCGAAAGCGCCGCAGGTCGTTGGCGTTGAACGCGGTGACATCTTCACCGTCAACGATGATCTGGCCGCCGCTAGGAGCTTCCAGACGGTTGATCAGACGCAGCAACGTACTTTTACCGGCACCAGAATGGCCGATCAGTCCGAACACCTGGCCGTCTTCGACACTCAGGTTGGTCGGGTGCAGCGCGGGGATGTCCCTACCGGCGACGCGGTAGGTTTTGTGCACATTTTGAAACTCGATCACGTAGCGAACCTTGTGGGGCGCATGAAATTTGGGTCAGCGGTTAGCCGGGGGCGCATTTTAGCCTGTTCGTATAGAGGTTCTTAGCATTTATTTTGCATTTGACCAATGCTGCAGGAATAACGCGATCAATGGTTAATCGGAATGAACGCTCAGCGGGCTCGGCCAGTCACTACTGAAAGGACCCGCCGTGGGGTCGAATCGAGACTGACCGAGGAGAGCGTTCCAATGCCCAGCAAGAAGAATCCGCCCAAGGAAAGCCAACTGGCCGGCACCCAGACCCCGGACCGGGCCAACACCAACGCCAAGCTGCAAAGCCTGGAGACCTTTCGCAGTGATGCCACCGGCCAGGCGTTGCGCACCAATCAGGGGGTCAAGGTTGCCGATAACCAGAACACCCTCAAAGCCGGTGACCGTGGTCCTTCGCTGCTGGAAGACTTCATCATGCGTGAGAAAATCACGCACTTTGACCATGAGCGTATCCCGGAGCGTATTGTTCACGCCCGTGGCACCGGCGCCCATGGCTACTTCCAGACTTACAAATCCCATGCGGCGTTGACCAAGGCGGGCTTCCTTCAGGACCCTGAGAAAGTCACCCCGGTGTTCGTGCGCTTTTCCACTGTACAAGGGCCGCGCGGTTCCGGGGATACGGTGCGTGATGTGCGTGGCTTCGCCGTGAAGTTTTTCACCGATGAAGGCAACTTCGACCTGGTCGGCAACAACATGCCGGTGTTCTTCATTCAGGACGCGATAAAGTTTCCTGACTTCGTTCATGCAGTAAAGCCTGAGCCGCATAACGAGATGCCCACCGGCGGCTCGGCGCATGACACCTTCTGGGACTTTGTTTCGCTGGTGCCGGAATCGGCGCACATGGTGATTTGGGCGATGTCCGACCGCGCCATCCCGAAAAGCCTGCGGACCATGCAAGGCTTTGGTGTTCACACCTTCAGGATGGTCAATGCTCAGGGTAAATCGAGCTTCGTAAAGTTCCATTGGAAGCCCAAGGCAGGTGTCTGTTCGCTGTTATGGGACGAAGCGCAGAAGCTTGCGGGCAAAGATACCGACTACCATCGGCGCGATCTTTGGGAGGCGATTGAAACCGGCAACTACCCGGAGTGGGAGTTCGGTGTGCAGATCGTCGCGGAAGAGGATGAGCATGCATTTGATTTCGACCTGCTCGACCCGACCAAGATCATCCCCGAAGAACTGGTGCCGGTGATCCCGTTGGGCAAGATGGTGCTCAACCGCAATCCGGACAATTTCTTTGCTGAAACCGAGCAGGTTGCCTTTTGCCCGGGGCATATCGTCCCCGGCATCGACTTTTCCAACGACCCGTTGCTGCAGGGGCGCTTGTTCTCCTACACCGATACGCAAATCAGCCGACTTGGCGGTCCGAACTTCCACGAGATTCCGATCAACCGCCCGCTGGCGCCGAACCATAACGGCCAACGTGACGCCCAGCACCGGGTTACCCTGGACAAGGGCCGGGCCTCTTACGAGCCCAACTCAATTGATGGCGGCTGGCCCAAGGAGACGCCACCCGCCGCCAGTGATGGCGGTTTCGAGTCGTATCCTGAGCGGATCGAAGCGCACAAGGTCCGCCAGCGCAGCCCTTCCTTTGCCGACCACTTCTCCCAGGCGCGGCTGTTCTTCAACAGCATGAGCAACACGGAGAAGGAGCACATTATCAGCGCTTACAGCTTTGAGCTGGGCAAGGTCGAACGCGAACATATCCGGGCTCGGGAAGTGAACGAGATCCTCGCCAACATCGATTTGAAGCTGGCCGCACGGGTTGCCGAGAACCTAGGGCTGCCAGCGCCGAAACAGGGCACGGTAGCAGTACCTGAGACCAGCCTGAAAAAGTCGCCGGCCCTGAGCCAGATGAATTTGCTGGGCGAAGGCATCAAGGGCCGCAAAGTTGCGGTGCTGGTGGCTGATGGTGTGGATGGCGACAGCGTCGACACGTTGGTCAAAGCGCTAGAAGCCGAAAGTGCTCAGATCAAACTGCTTGGTCCTACCTCGGCGCCGGTCAAGACCGCGCAGGGTAAAGCCCTGGCTGTGGACGCATCAATGGAGGGTCTGCCGTCGGTAGTGTTCGATGCACTCTGGGTGCCTGCCGGCAAGGCATCGCTACAAACGTTGGCGGCCAGCGGTGTGGCGCTGCATTTCCTGCTTGAGGCTTACAAGCACTTGAAGCCCATCGGGCTTGCCAGTGAGGCGCAGCCGCTGCTGGACAAACTGGGCTTGAAGGCCGACAGCGGCTTGCTGTTGGGCAGCGATGCGAAAGCCTACAAGGCCTTTATCAAGGCCATCGGCAAGCATCGAGTGTGGGAGCGTGAGGCTGCAGCGCAGGCGATTCCAGCCTAGAGGCGGCTACGGGTGCCCTTCTGGGCACCCGCTTATTCAAGGGCGGCGTGGCACCAGCACCGCTTGCGCCGGCTGGTTGCGATGGATTTCGTGGGTCTGGTTCAGAGCGAACTCGTTGTCCAGCTTATGCACCCGTTTGCCCAGCAGTGTCTTCAGCCATGGGGCGTCATCCTTGCGCGGCACCTGGAATACCACATCGCACTGGTAATTCACGACGTCAGCGGCGATGTCATCCAGTTGTCGACGCATTTCCCGAATATTGGTGGTTTTCAGCGCCACAACGGTACTTTCAGCGGTTGGGTCGATCAGCTTCGCCGCTGGGCGTGCCTCGGCAGCCTTGAGCGCCGCTTCGGCCTTGTCCAGTTCATCCTTGCGTGCCTGGGCAATGGCGCCATTGACGCCACCGGTTAGCGCCGGTGCTTTGGGCATCAGGGCGCGGGCACGGCTTAGGGCGGTGGCGGCAGCGTTGACGTCACCCTTTTGCAGGACGATCTGGCTGCGTTGCAGGTAGGCTTCAGCCAGCTTGCGCTGATATTGCTCGACCCGGCTGTCGTTGGGAGCCTGGGCCTGCAACGCGGCCAACTGATCTTCGGCGGTAGCCAGCTCACTGCTGGCGATGCTTTGCTCCAACTGCTGCCAGGCATCAGCCTGAGCAGTTGTGCCAGCGTTATCGGTGGGGGTGCTGGAGCACGCAGCCAGGATCAGCGAAAACGCGGCAAGGAGCAGATAACGGGAGGCGAACGGCTTCATTCCTGCGTCTCTCTATTTGCGCAAAAAGCGAGCAAGTCTACACCCAGTCCGCAGACTCGAAAATAACTCTTCAGAGCCCTGCACGATTTAAATGTCGCAGGGTGCAACCGGCGCGGCTGCAGACAGGGGCGTCAGCGACGTGGCAAGGCCAAGCTCAGCAAGAATAGCACTGCCGCGCAGACCACGATCGAAGGGCCAGCCGGCGTGTCCTTGAACCAGGACAAGGCCAGGCCGCCGCACACCGCGGTAACCCCCAGCAGGCTGGCACCCAGGGCCATCTGTTCGGGAGAGCGGGCGTGACGTTGCGCCGCCGCGGCAGGAATGATCAGCAGCGAGGTGATTAACAGTACGCCGACGATTTTCATCGCGACAGCAATCACTACGGCGATCAATAGCATTAGCGCCAGACGCAGCGTGGCCACGGGCAGGCCTTCGACCATGGCCAGTTCTTCATGCACGGTCACCGCTAGCAGCGGGCGCCAGAGCACTACCAGCAGCAATAGCACGGCGGCGCTGCCGCCGAGGATCCAGGCCAGGTCGCTCGGGCTGATCGCCAGCAGGTCACCGAACAGATAGGCCATCAAGTCGATGCGTACATCGTGCATGAAACTCAGCACCACCAGACCAAGGGACAGGGTACTTGGCGCGAGGATGCCCAGCAGGGTGTCGGAGGCCAACGGCTGGCGTTGCTGCAGGGTGACCAGCAGCAACGCCAGTAACAGGCAGCCGACCGTCACCGCCAACGCCGGGCTGATATCCAGCACAAAACCCAATGCCACGCCTAACAGCGCGGCGTGGGAGAGGGTGTCGCCAAAGTAGGCCATGCGCCGCCAGACCACGAATGACCCCAAGGGGCCGGCAACCAGCGCCAAGGCCAAGCCTGCAAGCAGGGCGTAAAGGAGAAAATCAGCCATGCTTGCAGTGCTCTCCGTGTACGTGCCCGGCTTGGGCCGGGGTTACTACCGAGCCATGCAGGTCATGGGCATGGTCGTGGTGGTGATGGTAGATCGCCAGGCTTGGCGCGTTGTTGCCGAACAGCTCAACAAAGGCCGGGTCGCCGCTGACCTGCTCTGGGTGACCCGAGCAGCAGACATGACGGTTCAGGCAGACCACTTGGTCTGTGGTACTCATGACCAGATGCAGATCATGGGAGACCATCAGCACGCCGCAACCATGGCGGTCACGCAGGCGGGTGATCAGGCTGTACAGCTCGGCCTGGCCGGCCACATCGACGCCTTGCACCGGCTCATCAAGCACCAGCAGCTCAGGCTCGCGCAGCAGCGCCCGGGCTAGCAGTACACGCTGCATTTCACCGCCGGAAATACCTTGGATCGGGCTGTCGATCACCTGTTCGGCGCCAACTTCATTCAACGCGCTCAGGGCTGCCGTGCGGTCGACGCCAGGGACCAGACGCAGAAAGCGCAACACCGATAGCGGCAAGGTAGCATCCACCTGCAGTTTCTGTGGCATATAGCCAATGCGCAGGCGCGGCTTGCGCCAGACCTTGCCGGTATGAGGTTTGAGCAAACCCAGTACGGCACGCACCAGGGTGGTTTTACCTGCCCCGTTGGGGCCGATCAGGGTGACAATCTGGCCGGGCTCTACCGCCAGGTCGATGCTGTCGAGCACCGCTTGCCCGGAGAACGCCACGCCGACCTGTTCAAGGCGAATCAGCGCATTGCTCATCAGGCGCTCCGGCAGTTGCTGCACAGGCCGACCACTTCGACGGTCTGCGTCTCGACGCTGAAGCCGACGTCCTTGGCGCTGGCAACGATGGCATCGCTGATGCTGGTTTGTTCCAGCTCGATCGCTACGTGGCATTCGCGACAGATCAGAAACTGCCCTTGGTGGGCATGTTCCGGATGGCTGCAACCGATAAAGGCGTTGAGCGATGCGATGCGATGCACCAGGCTGTTTTCCAGGAGGAAGTCCAGGGCTCGATAGACAGTTGGTGGCGCCGCCCGCCGACCATCCTGCTCGCTCAGTACGGCGAGTATGTCGTAGGCGCCCAGCGGTTTGTGGCTTTGCCAGACCAGTTCCAGCACCCGGCGGCGCAAGGCCGTCAGGCGTAACCCCTGGCGTGCGCACAGGGCATCGGCCTCGGCCAGGGCGCTATGGACGCAATGGGAGTGGTCGTGGGGGCGGTTGGCCAGCGGGGTTTTAGGCATGGGCGGCGACGGTTCTGATTAGAGACGTTATTATGTTACCTGTTCCTGCCCCTTTGAGTGGTCATCGTGTCCCGATTTTTTGCCCTTTTTGTCGCTTTTATTGCCACCTTGGTGATGGCCCAGGCACAGGCTGAAGTCCGTGTCCTGACCAGTATCAAGCCCCTGCAACAGATCGCTGCAGCGGTTCAGGACGGTGTCGGCACACCTGAAGTGCTGCTGCCGCCAGGCGCGTCTGCGCATCACTATGCGCTGCGTCCCTCTGACGTACGGCGGGTGAATGACTACGACCTTCTGTACTGGATAGGGCCGGACATGGAGGGCTTTCTGCCGCGGGTACTCAAGGGCCGCAGCAAGTCCAGCGTCGCTATCCAGGGCCTGCCCGGCTTGCAGTTGCGCCACTTTGGTGAAGACAGCCAATCCCACGATCATGATGGCGATGCCGACGAGCATGACCACGATCATCGCCCCGGCAGTCTGGATGCTCACTTATGGCTGTCGTCGGTTAATGCCCGAGTGATTGCCGCGAAGATGGCCAGCGACCTGAGCGCTGCCGATCCGGCCAATGCCGGTCGTTATCAAAGCAACCTGAAAGCGTTTGGCGAGCGTCTGGACGCTTTGGACCTGCGCCTGAAAAAGCGCTTGGCGGGTATTAGCGGCAAACCCTTTTTCGTTTTCCATGAAGCCTTCGATTACTTCGAGTCGGCCTACGGTCTTAAGCATACCGGGGTGTTCAGTGTCGCTGCCGAAGTGCAGCCAGGGGCCCAGCATGTGGCGGCAATGCGCAAGCGTCTGCAGGAAGTGGGCAAGACCTGTGTGTTCAGTGAGCCACCGCTGCGCCCGCGTCTGGCCGAAACGCTGACGGCGGGCTTGCCGGTTACCTTGGCTGAGCTGGATGCCCTGGGTGGGACTGCATCGGTCAATGCTCAAGGGTATGAGCAGTTGCTGGAAAATCTTGGTAATGATCTGGCAGGGTGCTTGGAGAAGCTCTAGCACTGGATAGGCTGTAGCCGCTGCCGCCAGGCTGCGATCGACTGCGAAGCAGTCGTCAATCAGTCACCATAATGAGCTAGAAAGACGGCCGTTTCACGGCCGATCGCAGCCTGGCGGCAGCGGCTACAGCCATATCACCAGTGATGTAGGCAGCCCTTACAAGGCAAACGGTAAAGCGATTTCCACGTGCTGGCGCGCCGCCAGGCGCACTTCGAAATCGGCCGGATCGTGAATCAGCACGTCCATCCCGGCAAACGACTCAGCAGCAATCAAGCGCGACAGCCAGAAGCGTACGCAGGCAATGCGCAGCATCACGGGCCACAGCTGCGCTTCGGCTGCGCTGAATGGCCGTAGCCCCGCATATGCGCCCAGCAACGCCCGCGCCCGTGGACCGTCAATCTTGCCCTGCTCGTCACAGCACCAGTCATTGAGGGTGATGGCCAGGTCATAAAGCATCGGTCCGGAGCACGCGTTGTAAAAGTCGATCACTCCGGTCAGGTGAGTCCCTTCGAACAGCACGTTGTCACGAAACAGGTCGGCGTGCAGGTTGGCCCGTGGTAGCGCCATGATCTGTGCCTGGTGTGCACTGATCTCGTCCAGGCAACCTTGGAGCAACTGACGCTGTTGCGGGTTCAGGCGCGGCATCAGTTCAGCACCGGTCTCCAGCATCCAGTCCAGGCCGCGGTCGGTCTTGCGTTCCAGCACCTTGTCACGGGTGGCCAGGTGCAGGTGGCCAAGCCATTCGCCGATCTGCACACAATGCTGATTGTTGACTTCCTTGATGTGCTTGCCGGACAGCCGCGGCTGCAGCAGCGCCGGCTTGCCGGCCAGCTCGCGCAGGGCCACACCGTCAGTGCCGCGCAAGGCGTAAGGCACCGGCAGGTCGGCGTCATGCAGCACGTCGAGCAGTTCAATGAAGAACGGCAGGTCCTGGATCGGTCCGCGTTCGACCAGCGTCAGCACGTACTCTCCCTGTTCCAGACTGACAAAGAAGTTGCTGTTCTCGGTACCGGCGGCAATACCCTGGAAGTCCCGCAGGCGGCCAAGGCCATACGGCGCCAGAAAGGTTTCCAGCTCAGGCCGGGTCAGGGGGGTGAAGACTGACATGATCAAAAATTGCCCATACGGGCACTTCTGCAGGGAAGTGCCAGGTTTATGTGAAGGGTACGGCTTACTTCCACTCGAAGATCTTCCACGACGGGATCAGCATGTCCGGCTGGTCCGAGCGAACGAAGTTGGCATCCGTACCGTCGGCGCGTACCAGGAAATAAGGTTTACCGCCTTTCGGGGTGACCTTGATTGCATACAGGAAGCCGTTCTGGCGGTATTCCTGAATGGTCTTGTCGCCTTCCGTGCGAATGGTTACTTCCGGATCCGCCGTTGGCGCGTCATCCGCAGCCAAGGCAACGACCGGAGTGACTGCCAGCAGGCTGAGCAGCAACAGGCGATTTAGTGTACGCATGATAACCTTGTCCCTTTGTCGTCAATGTTCCGGACATTCTAGCGCCGGGCCCGTCGAAAAGGTTGATTCTGCTCATGAGCCAAGCTCCCCTCGTCCTGGTGGACGGTTCCTCATACCTCTACCGCGCCTTTCACGCGTTGCCGCCGCTGACTACTTCCAAGGGCATGCCGACCGGTGCGGTCAAGGGCGTGCTGAACATGCTCAAAAGCCTGCGCAAACAGTATCCGGACAGCCTGTTTGCGGTGGTGTTCGACGCCAAGGGTGGCACTTTCCGCGACGAAATGTTCGCCGAGTACAAAGCCAACCGACCAAGCATGCCGGATGACCTGCGCGTGCAGATCGAGCCGCTGCATGCCAGCGTTCGGGCCCTGGGCTATCCGCTGCTGTGTGTTGAAGGCGTCGAGGCCGACGACGTGATCGGCACCCTGGCCCGCAGCAGTGCCGCGGCCGGACGTCCGGTGATTATCTCTACCGGCGACAAGGACATGGCGCAATTGGTCGACGGCCACATTACGCTGGTCAATACCATGACTGGAACTGTGCTTGATGTCCCTGGCGTACACGAGAAGTTCGGCGTCGGTCCTGAGCACATCATCGATTTCCTCGCTCTCATGGGCGACAAGGTCGATAACATTCCCGGTGTGCCGGGTGTAGGTGAAAAGACGGCAGTGGGCCTGCTGACTGGTATCGGTGGCGGTCTGCGCGACCTGTACGAGAACCTCGACAAGGTGCCCGGTCTGGCTATCCGTGGCGCCAAGACCCTGCCGGCCAAGCTTGAAGAACACCGCGATGCGGCCTTCCTCTCCTATGAGTTGGCGACGATCAAGATCGATGTACCGCTGGAGGTGGAGGTCGACGCGCTGGTCTGCGGCGAGCCGGATCGCGAGGCGTTGCTTGAGCTGTACAGCGAGATGGAGTTCAAGAGCTGGATCGACGAAGTACAGCGCGACGCCAAGCGTGCCGGTCAGGAGATAGTTGCCGAGGCGGTCGAGGAAGTGGTTGAGGCCAAGTACGAAACCATCCTCGATCAGGCCCGTTTCGACGCCTGGCTGGACAAGCTGCGTGCTGCGCCGCTGTTCGCCTTCGACACCGAGACCACTGGCCTGGATGCGCAACAAGCGCAGTTGGTTGGCCTGTCGTTCGCTGTGCAGGCCCATGAGGCCGCCTATGTGCCGTTGACGCACAGCTACATGGGGGCGCCCGAGCAACTGGATCGCGACAGTGTATTGCAGGCGCTTAAACCGCTGCTCGAAGATCCGAAGAAGCTCAAAGTCGGGCAGAACGCCAAGTACGACATGAACATCCTCGCCAACTGCGCCATCGGCGGTGATATCGCCAATGGCATCCTGATGCAGGGCGTGGCCTATGACACCATGCTGGAGTCCTATGTGCTCGATTCGACGGCGACCCGTCACGACATGGACAGCCTGGCGCTCAAGTACCTGAACCACACCACCATCGGTTTTACCGACATTGCTGGTAAGGGCGCCAAACAGCTGACTTTCGACCAGATCAGCCTGGACCAGGCCGGCCCTTATGCCGCTGAAGACGCCGACGTCACCCTGCGGCTGCACCAAGCGTTGCAGCAGAAACTGGCGAAAACGCCGAGCGTGTTGCCGGTGCTCACCGATATCGAGATGCCGTTGGTGCCGGTGCTGGCGAAGATCGAGCGCCAGGGTGCACTGGTCGATGCCAATCTGCTCGGCATCCAGAGCGTCGAGCTGGGCGAGAAGCTGGTGCAGTTGGAGCGTGAAGCGTTCGAGATCGCTGGTGAAGAGTTCAACCTTGGTTCGCCCAAGCAGCTGGGCGTCATCCTCTACGACAAGCTGGGCATGCCCGTCCTCAGCAAGACCGCCAAGGGCCAGGCTTCGACTGCCGAAGCAGTGCTGGCCGAGTTGGCCGACATGGACTTCCCATTGCCCAAGGTGCTGATGCAGTACCGCTCCCTGAGCAAGCTCAAAAGCACCTACACCGACCGATTGCCGGAGCAGATCAACCCGCGCACCGGGCGTATCCACACGTCTTACCAGCAGGCCGTTGCCGCCACTGGGCGTTTGTCCTCCAGCGACCCTAACCTGCAGAACATTCCAATCCGCACAGCGGAAGGCCGGCGAATCCGCCAGGCATTCGTCGCCGCACCTGGCTACAAACTGCTGGCCGCGGACTATTCGCAGATCGAACTGCGGATCATGGCCCATCTGGCCAAAGACGAGGGCCTGCTGCACGCTTTCCGCAACGACCTGGACGTGCACCGGGCAACGGCTGCCGAGGTATTCGGCGTGGACCTGGCCGAGGTCACTACCGACCAGCGGCGCAGTGCCAAGGCGATCAACTTCGGTCTGATCTATGGCATGAGCGCCTTTGGCCTGGCCAAGCAGATCGGCGTCGACCGCAAGCAGTCTCAGGCTTACATTGATCGCTATTTTGCCCGTTACCCCGGCGTCCTGGCCTACATGGAGCGCACCCGCGCGCAAGCTGCCGAGCAGGGCTTCGTCGAAACCCTGTTTGGGCGTCGGTTGTACCTGCCGGAGATCAACGCGAAAAACCCGGCCTTGCGCAAAGGCGCGGAACGCACGGCGATCAACGCGCCGATGCAGGGCACCGCCGCAGACATCATCAAGCGCGCCATGGTGGCAGTGGATAACTGGCTGACGGCGTCGGGCCTGGACGCGCGGGTGATCCTGCAGGTGCACGACGAACTGGTTCTGGAAGTGCGCGAGGACTTGATCGAGCAGGTGCGTGAGCAAATTCGTCCGTACATGAGCAATGCCGCTGCGCTCGATGTGCCGCTGCTGGTTGAGGTCGGAGTGGGGGCAAATTGGGACGAAGCGCATTAAAAATGCAGCTAAATGCAGGGAAAAGCTGCGGCATATCGTCGCGGCTTTTCTCGTCTCAGGGCCGTTAGCGCGAAAAGATGTTGGCCCTATCGCAAATAGTTTCTAAACCTTCGGAACTAAACCGGTGAACCACGACTCAGAGTAACTGAATGGCTGGTGAAGCCCTTCGATGCTCCTATGTTGTGTTAAGTGTTGGCAGATATCTGGACCCCGCCCTAGCGGTCCGGAACTTGGACCCCGAACTTCCCCCTCCCCATACGAAGTCCGGGGTTTTTTTTGCCCGGCGTTTGCCGGGCAGCCCTTATTCTGCGGGCTTGTCGGCCAGTTCCATCCACTTCGCCAGCACGCCGTAGGCTTCTTCCAGGCCCTGGCGCTTGGGCGCCGAGAACAGCTGGATCGTCACGGCATCGCCCCAGCCTTTGCGGATTTCCGACTGCACTTTGAGCAGGGTGTTCTTGGCGGCGCCAAAGGTCAGCTTGTCGGCTTTGGTCAGCAGGATGTGCATGGGCATGCCCGCCGCCTGGGACCAGTCGAGCATCATCTTGTCGAAGTCGGTCATTGGATGGCGCACGTCCATCATCAGGATCAAGCCCTTGAGGCACTCGCGGCTGCCCAGGTAGGCCTCCAGGTGCTTTTGCCAGTGCTGCTTGAGTGGAATCGGTACTTTTGCATAACCGTAGCCGGGCAAGTCGACCAAACGCCGTTCATCGTCCAGACTGAAGAAATTCAACAGCTGGGTCCGCCCCGGAGTTTTCGAGGTGCGAGCCAGGCTGGCGTGGGTCAGGGTATTCAGGGCGCTGGACTTGCCGGCGTTGGAGCGGCCGGCGAAGGCCACTTCGTAGCCCTGGTCGTCCGGGCACTGGTCGACCTTGGCAGCGCTGAGGGCGAATTTGGCCTGTTGGCAGAGACCGAGGATGGGGTTTTTGACTTGCATGGTTTATCCGGTTGGGCGTTGCGCGAGGGGTCTCGGCAAGCGGTGTCGTTTCCGTTTCAGTAACGGGAGTATATAATGCCCCAGTTTTTGTGTGCGCATTATCCCGGCGTAGGAGGATGTGCACGGGGGCGGTTGATTCAAGCTTGCGCAGTAGAACGCAGTGCAACCCCCAACCCTGAATGGTCGTTCGTATGACGAAATGGCTGCTTGCTGTAGGTGTCTTGATACCGTTTTTCAGCGCTCAGGCTACACAGGATCCCCAGGCAGTGTACAAGCGAGCATGTGCCGCTTGCCATGCCGGACAGCTACCGCAGGCACCGCGTTTGGGTGACCAGGCAGCATGGGAGCCACGGCTGGCGCAGGGGATGGAGACGCTGGTGAAGCATGTTACACAGGGTTTCAAGGCTATGCCGCCGCGTGGATTGTGCATGGACTGCAGTGCCGAGGACTACCAGGCGATCATCCACTGGATGAGCCGGAGTCCCGATACATAACTCTTTCACCCTTAGCCGTAGTTGGATTAGCTGATGAACAAACTACTCGTGAGTCTGCTGTTGACCTTGGGCGTCACCGGTGCCGCCAATGCCGCAGAGCCTATCAAAGGGGATGCCGCTGCTGGTCAGGCCAAAACTGCTGTATGTGGCGCGTGTCACAATCCGGACGGCAACAGCATGGCGCCGAATTTCCCGAAACTTGCAGGCCAGGGTGAGAAGTACCTGGAAAAACAATTGCACGACATCAAGTCGGGCAAGCGCACCGTGCTGGAAATGACCGGCATGCTTGCCGCGTTCAATGATCAGGATATGGCCGATATCGCTGCCTACTTCTCCAGCCAAAATGGCAGCGTCGGCGCTGCTGATCCAAAGCTGGTCGAACGTGGCCGTGCCCTGTTCAACGGCGGTGATGTCGAGAACGGCTTGCCAGCCTGCACCGGCTGCCACTCGCCGAACGGCGCTGGCATCGCCCTGGCCGGCTTCCCACACCTGGGCGGCCAGCACGCTACCTACGTGGCCAAACAGCTGACCGACTTCCGCGAAGGCAACCGCACCAACGATGGCGATGCCACCACCATGCGCACCATCGCTGCCAAGCTCAGCAACAAGGACATCGAAGCGCTGTCCAGCTACATCCAGGGTCTGCACTGATCCCGCCTGTCGCGACAACGTTAACGCTGGGTTAATACTGCAGCGTAAAGATGAAAAGGGCGGCCTCGGCCGCCCTTTTTTGTGCCCGCTGCCGTTACACTAACGAACTCGGGCCCGCTTCGACCTGTCTCACTGCAGGTCGTGTCGAGGCGACCAAATTGACTGCTCAGGAGTGAAGCATGCGTAATCTGATTCTCAGCGCCACGTTGGTCGCCGCCAGCGTCTTCGGTATGACTGCCCAGGCTGCACAGCCTATCGGGGCTGCCGAGCCTATCGAGGCTGGCAAGCAGTATGCCGAGCTGAGCAACCCGGTACCGGTGTCGGTGCCAGGCAAGATCGAAGTCGTGGAGCTGTTCTGGTATGGCTGCCCGCACTGCTACAGCTTCGAGCCGGTGGTTAACCCATGGGCCGAGCAACTGCCAGAAGACGTCAACTTCAAGCGTATCCCGGCCATGTTCGGCGGCCCATGGGATGCCCACGGCCAGATGTTCTTGACCCTTGAAGCCATGGGTGTCGAGCACAAGGTTCACGCTGCAGTGTTTGAAGCGATTCAGGTTCAGCGCAAAAAACTGACCGATCCTGAAGAAATGGCTGACTTCCTTGCCACCCAAGGTGTCGACAAGGGCAAGTTCCTTGCAACCTTCAACTCCTTCGCTATCAAAGGCCAAGTGCAAAAAGCCAAGGAGCTGTCCAAGAAGTACGAAATCACTGGTGTACCAAGCATGGTCGTCAACGGCAAATATCGCTTTGACCTCGGCACTGCCCAAGGTCCGGCAGGCGTCCTCAATGTTGCCGACCAGTTGATCGCCAAGGAGCGCGCCGCCAAGTAAGCGGCGCCTACCTACCATGCGCCGCTGGCGAGCTGAGCGAGGCGTTGGCCTGCACGATCCGCGGGTCAACGAACATCACCTGCAGGCTAATGGCCTGCCAGAGGATGGGCGGCTGCGCCTGCTCAGTTTCAATATCCAGGTTGGCATCAGTACCGAACGTTACCGGCACTACCTGACCAAGAGCTGGCAGCACCTGCTGCCGCACAACGGGCGTGCCGGCAACCTGCAGAAGATCGGTGACCTGCTCGGTGATTTCGACCTGGTGGCACTGCAGGAAGCTGACGGTGGCAGCCTGCGCTCGGGGTACGTCAACCAGGTCGAACACCTGGCCCAGCTCGGTGCTTTCCCCTATTGGTATCAGCAGCTCAACCGCAACCTCGGGCGCTTTGCCCAGCACAGCAACGGTGTGCTCAGCCGTCTCAAACCACAACTGCTTGAAGATCACCCCCTGCCCGGCCCAGCTGGGCGGGGAGCGATTCTGGTGCGATTCGGTGAAGGCGAAGATGCGCTGGTAGTGGTAATGATGCACCTTGCGCTGGGTTCCAAGACCCGTGCGCTGCAACTCGCCTACATCCGCGAATTGATCGGCGGCTATCGCCATCAGGTGTTGATGGGCGACATGAACACCCACGCTACTGACCTGCTTGAGCATTCGCCACTGCGCGATCTGGGCTTGGTCGCTCCTCAGGTGCAAGCCACCTTCCCTAGTTGGCGGCCACAGCGCTGCCTTGATCACATTTTGCTCAGCTCAAGCCTGACCCTGGAACGGGTAGAGGTGCTGGCCCAGCCTATTTCCGATCATCTTCCGGTCGCGGTTGAGATTCGTTTGCCTGATGCCCTCGCTGTGGATACCCTGCCCGCTTTGAGCTAATTGCCATCACCCCTCTGCGGACCCAGGCATGACCGACGAAGCCCAGCGCTGGAAAGAAAAGTACCTCAAGAGTATCGAACAGCAAGAGAAGCTGGAGCGTCGTTGGGAAGCCCGCCTCGACCTGCTGCGCCGTGGTCTGGTGCGCAGCACCCTGGCCGCTGAAGGTAGCGACCGTGCGGTGGACCAGTGCATGAAGGAAATGCGCGAAGTCATTCGTACCGACAATATGGACGCTGCCCTCGCCGGGTTGATCCCGCGTCTGGAAAAAGCCGTGCTCGACTCCGAGCAGCGCCGCGAGACGCGTGTTGCTCAAGTCAGCAGTGCCCTCACTTCGTTGGTTAGCCAACTGCAGACCTTGCCGTTGCCCAGTGATGTCAGCCGTCCGCTGAAGAAATTTGCCAAGCAAGTTGAGGCTCGCGCCAGCCAGTCTCGCGAGGTCCCGCTCCTGCTGGGCGAGCTCAGTGGCTTGCAAGGCCAGGCGCTGTCGGCCCTTGAACGCCCTGAAGAGGCACAGCGTCCAGGCTTTTTGCAGCGTCTGTTTGGCAACCGTGAAACCGAAGCTGAAAACCTGCAACCCGTCTTGGCCGGGGTCGCGTCGGGTGTGTCTGAGGTTGCTGAGGTTGTTGAACAGCCTGTCCCGGTTGCGCAATCTTCTGTAGCGGTTGCACCCCAACCTTACGCTACGGTGGACGTCGACGAGCTGCAGACGCTGGAGGCTACTGCCGAAGTAATCGTCGAGCCGTTGCCGTCAGCAGTCGATGTACCAGGCGTGAGGGAAAAGTTGGAAAACGAAGCGGTACCTGCACTGCAGATTACCGAGCTGCCCGCCAATCTTGAGCCCGAAGCCGAGCCCCCTGCGCCGGTCGAACCGCCTCCGGGAGGGAGTGAGCAGGACGTGCTGGCGTTGCTCGAGCACAGCCCAGACGAGCGTCAGGATGATCAGCCCGAAGTGGCGCCGGTGGACGACGAAGAGGCCCACTACGCCCTGCCGGATGGCACTGAACCCAGCTACAGCTCGGTCGCCACGCATATCGAAGAAACCTTGCTTGGCCTGCTTGATGACCTGACCCTGCCGGAACGCTACAAAGTCCAAGCCCAGTCGGTGCGCGAGCGCCTAGAACATGGTCTGAACTGGTACGAACTGTTGCCGGTGCTGGATGACCTGGCGGTACTCATGTTGGCAATCAACGACAGTGGTCAGCACGAGTTTGAAGCATATCTGCAGCAACTCAACGAACGACTTGAGTCGTTCCAGAGTCATTTGCATGAGGCCAGCGAAGGTCATGCCGACAACACGTGTGCCGCCCGCGATCTGGATAACCAACTCCGTGAACAGGTTGATGGCCTGCAAAGCAGTGTTCAAGGTGCTGCCGACCTTGACAGCCTCAAGCATATTCTGGAAAACCGCCTGGAAGGCTTGCTCGGCACCATGGACGAGCATCAACACCAGCGTGATCAGCGTGAGCAGGACATGGCCAGCCGCCTGCAAGGTTTGGCCGAACGTGTAGCGAGCATGGAGCAGGAAGCCATGGGCTATCGCGAACACCTTGAAGAGCAGCGCCAAAAGGCCTTGATCGACCCTCTTACAGGCCTGCCCAATCGGGCTGCCTGGTCCGAGCGGGTGGATCAAGAGGTGCTGGAGTGGCAGGAAAACGGCGGTCATCTGTTGATGGCGATCCTCGACCTCGATCACTTCAAGCGTATAAATGACAGCTATGGTCACCTGGCCGGCGACAAGGTCCTGAAGATTGTCGCCAACGTGTTGCGTAAAAACTTGCGCAGTCGCGACTTCATCGCCCGCTTCGGTGGCGAGGAGTTCGTGCTGCTCATCCCTCAGACGACACTGTCGACCGGTTGCCAGTTGGCCGAGAGCTTGCGTGCGGCAATTGAGGCGTGTCCGTTTCACTTCAAAGGCGAGCGGGTGACCATTACCCTGTCGATTGGCATCAGCGCTTTCCGCTCCGGAGAACGCAGTGAGGGGGTGCTCAAGCGCGCTGACGAAGCCCTGTACCGGGCGAAACATCTGGGCAGAAATCGAGTCGAACAGGGATAAGTGGCGGCAGCGCGGATACGTTATGCTATTGCATTGCAGATCATCACACGTGCCCTTCTCCATGAAAGCCATACTCACCGCGCTCCTGCTACTGACCCTGGCAGGTTGTAGCAGTGGCTTGCGAATTGACCGCAGCCACCCTTCGGTCAATCAGGACGGACGCATTCAGTTTGTCATCCTGCACTACACCAATGCCTCGCTGGAGCGCTCCCTGCAATTATTGACTCACGGCGAAGTCAGCAGCCACTACCTGGTGGGCGACTCTCCCGCGACCGTCTATCAGTTGGTGGATGAAAGCCGACGCGCCTGGCATGCCGGTGACAGTCAGTGGGATGGGCGCACTTGGCTCAATTCCAGCTCCATAGGCATCGAGATCGTCAACCCGGGCTTTACCGACACCCCTAACGGTCGGGTCTGGCATCCTTACACCGAAGCGCAGGTAGAGGCGCTGATTGCGCTGCTCAAGGACATCGTCAAACGCAACAACATCCAGCCCCGCTACATCATTGGTCACAGTGACATCGCGCCGTCGCGCAAACTGGACCCGGGCCCGTTGTTCCCCTGGAAGCGCCTGGCTGATGCGGGGCTGGGTGTCTGGCCAGATGCGCGCGCAGTCGCTCAGCAGCAGGCGCGTTTCAGCGTCAACCCACCGAGCATCACCTGGTATCAGCAACAACTGGCACGCTTTGGCTATGCCATTGAGCAGACCGGCGTCTATGACGTCAGCACCAAGCATGTGCTGGCGGCGTTCCAGATGCGCTTCCGTCCCCAGCGTTTTGATGGCGTGCCTGATGCGCAAACGGCGTCGATGTTGCAGGTGCTCAACAGCCGCTAAATGACGGCGCCGCCAAACGGGCAGGCTGATTTCACCGGCAGTTGCTATACCTCTTGGTATTCAACTGGATATGCCTTGATGTCAGCTGCCCTATCTGTGCTGCGCCACTTGCTCTATCGTCCCTGGTTACTGGCCACACTTGCGGCTTCGGCCAGCGCAATTTTATTGCTGATCGCCAGCATCGGTGTTGCCATGCACCAGGCGCAGCAGAGCGAAAGTGAGCAGATGAATGCCAAGGGCGAGCGTTTCCTCGAGCGCCTGGAGCAGATATTCGGCCAGCTGCGCGAAGGCGTCGACGAGTTGCAGGCGCAACCACTGCGCGGCTGTGATGCGGCGATGTTGGGGGTACTGCAGCAGGTTGGCTTCAAGTACCGGTTTGTCTACGAAGCGGCTTATGTCGATGGTACGGTTGCCTGTTCCAATCGAATCGGTGAGCGCACTATCAACCCCTTGCGGCCTCCGGACATTGGCGGGCCGACCTACAGTTACTGGCTCAATACCACCAGCGAACCCAATGACAACCTTGCAGCGTTGATGCTGGGGCGAGGCAAGTTCCTGGTTTCGACCTCCCGCGGGCATTTGACCGATGTCGTCGACTTACCTGCGGACGGTAGTTTGCTGGTGGTGTTGGATAACGGTACGCGGGCCGTACCGGTGCTTGGCCCGCCCCAGGTCTGGCCGCCTTCAGCGGACTGGCCCCCGCAATCTAACGACGCGTTGCTAGAATTGCCCGACCGTTTGATCTATCGCATGCCGACCAAATCGCCGGACTATCAACTCGTGTTGATTGCGCCTCGCGCCAGTTTGCCGTTGAAGATGAACGGTGTGCTTTGGTTACTGTTCCCAGGCAGTCTGGTATTGGCGTGGTGCCTCGGTTGGCTGGTGCTGCAACTGGTGCGTCAACGCCGCTCGATGAGCTCGGAGTTGCAGGGTGCCTTGCGCCGCGGTGAGTTGCAGGTGCTGTATCAGCCGATCTTTGAGCTGACCAGCCGTCGCTGCGTGGGCGCTGAAGCCCTGGTGCGCTGGCGGCGCCCTGACGGCTCACTGACCAGCCCTGATCTGTTCATTCCGCTGGCGGAAAATACCGGACAGATCCGCCAGATTACCGATTTCGTGCTGCAGCGCGTGCTCGAGCAATTGGGTCAAACGTTACGGGCCAATCGACAGCTTTATGTCTCAGTCAACCTGGCCGCCTGTGATGTGATGGTGCCAAGGATTGGTCGGGTCGCGGCGCGTTTGTTGGCATTGCATCATGTCTCTGCCAGCCAGATTGCCTTTGAGGTCACCGAGCGTGGGTTGATCGATGTCGTCGTTGCTCGCGACAACCTGCAAGCCTTGCGTGCGGTGGGTCACCAAGTGTTGATCGATGACTTCGGTACCGGCTATTGCAGCTTGGCCTATCTACAGACCCTGCCAGTGGATTGCCTGAAGATCGACAAGGCGTTTATCGATGCCCTGGGTCATGATGCGGCCAGCAGTGGGGTGGCGCCACATATCATCCGTATGGCTCACGCCCTGCAGTTGCGGGTTATTGCCGAAGGTATCGAGTATGAAGACCAGGCTATGCTGCTCAACAGTGAAGGGGTGAACTACGGCCAGGGATGGCTGTTTGCGCACCCCCTCAGTGCCCGTCAGTTCGTCGAGCTGATTACCCGCGGTCGGCGCATAACGCCGCGGCGAATTGATGATGAAGCCTGACGCGCGGCAACCTCAGACTGGCAAGGCCATATAGAACTGCGTGCCTTGGCCGGGACGTGAGTAAACGCCCATGCGGCCGCCATGCAGCTGAACGATTTCCTTGCACAGTGCCAATCCCAGGCCCGCCCCGCCTTTCTTGCGTCCCACCTGAACGAACGGTTCAAAGATCCGTCCCTGTTGACTGTAGGCAATGCCTTCACCAGTGTCTTCGATACTAATGATTACCCGTTCGGCATGCCGCCTGGCATGCAGGCGAATGCTGCCGGCCGTCGGCGTGTGGCGTAGGGCATTGTCTAACAGGTTGTCCATCACCCGATCCAGCTGCGCAGTATCGGCCTGGATATGGGGTAACTGCGTTGCCAGGTCTACCTGTAGATCGATGTGTTTTTCTTGGGCGAGCGCTGCAAAACGTTCGCTGGCGCGGGCCAATAACTCATCGACCGCACATGGCGTAAGCTCAAGTTTTTGCTGGCCACTCTGGTAGCGGGAGAAGTTCAGCAAGTCGTTGATCAGCTGCGTCAGGCGCTGCATTTCTTCACCGATGGTGGCGAGCAAATCAGTTTCACGTGCCTGTGGTGGGAATTTCAGGCGTTCACACAACAGTCCGAAGGCCATATGCATGCCTGTGACTGGCGTGCGTAGCTCGTGAGAGGCCCGCAGAACAAACTCGCTGCGTACCCGCTCGAAGGCCCGCAATTCGGTGACATCGTGCAGCACCATGACAGCGCCGAGAATTTGCCCGTCAGGATGACATACCGGGGTCAAGCTGTAGGCCAAGAGACGGGGCTCTTCATCTATTTCCAGGCTCAAGTCTTCCGGTACTCGATCCAGGCTGGCGCCTCGTAGTACCAGGCGCAGTTGTTCATCCAGTTCAGGACGCTGCAGCGCTTCACTCAGGCCACGCCCCAAGCGGCTGTCGTTCCAGTTCAATTGTCGTTGAGCGACTGGGTTGATGTGCTCCAGATGCCCCTGACGGTCGATGATCAACAGGCCGTCATCGATGCTGTCGAGTACCGCCTGCAGACGCTGCTGACCTGCGAGCAGCTCATCGACATTGGTTGCCTGATGTTTGCGCAGGGCTTCGGCCATCAAACCGAAGCGCCGGGTCAACTGGTTGACCTCCAACGCGTGGGAGACCGGTAAGGTGACTTCGAAGTCGCCCTGTCCAATTTGGTCAGCCGCTTTGGCCAGAGCTTCGATTGGCAGGCCAAAACGTCGGGCGATTGCATGGGCGGTGACAAAGCCCAGAATCAACACGGCCACACCAACCAGACCGAGCAGGCTGGAAATCAGCAAGGCGCGATCATAGGACTTCTGTTCACTTTCATTGATGTGCTGCAGTGCCCGTTTGTGGGCGTCGACCAGGTCGCTTCGCAGTACACCGAAAGCTTGGCCCAATGGTTGGTCGGTGGCCATGCCGCGCGCGGGTGTGGGAGTCTCACGAAAAGCTTGGAGGTAGCGTTGATAATGGCTGTTGGTATTGGCGAAGTCTTTACCGGCAGCAGGATCGCTTTCCTTGTTGATTGCTTCGTCCAACAAGTCCTGGAACTGCGTCTGCAAGTCTCCAAGGGCATCGCGGTCGGTGGATTCATTGAGCATTAAGGTCAGTTGTTCGCCGAGGTTTTGCCGCAGTTTCAGACCCAGATCGAGGATCGCAGTGTTTTCCTGGATCAACGCCTGTTGCGACCTGGCCATCTGCAGGACGCTGACCAGCCCCAATAACAGGCCCAGCAAGGCCACGGTAATCAACGCCGAAATACTGAGGAAAAGCCGCGTTCGCAGCTTCATGGCCCATTTCATAGGTTGTACTGCTTACGCTTGCGATACAGAGTTGAAGCATCGATCCCAAGCGTCTTGGCCGCTTGGTCGAGGGTCTCACTGGTGGCCAGCACCGCTTCGATATGCGCCCGCTCCAGTTCGTCCAGGCTCAGTGCCGCGCCGATGCGCGGGGCATTGCTCACCGGTTGTTCGGCCATGCCCAGATGGCTGATTTCGACCCGTTCCTGAGGGCAGATGATACTGGCCCGTTCGACCACGTTACGCAGTTCGCGAATGTTCCCCGGCCAGCGGTAATTGAGCAGCGCCGCTTGCGCTTCGTCGCTGAAACCGCGTGCGGGCCTTGAGTATTCTTTGACGAAGCGGGCTAGAAAACGGTCGGCGAGCGTCAGGATGTCTTCGCTGCGTTCGCGCAGTGGCGGCAGGTGCAAGGTGATGACATTCAGGCGATACAGCAGATCCTCACGGAAGCGGCCGTCGCGGACCATGTCCTCAAGATTGAGGTTGGTCGCAGCCAGAATTCTTACGTCGGCACGGCGGGTGACCGGATCGCCAACTCGCTCGTATTCCTTGTCTTGAATGAAGCGCAACAGCTTGGGCTGAAGGGTCAGTGGGAAGTCGCCGATTTCATCGAGAAACAAGGTGCCGCCATCCGCTTGGTTGACCCGCCCCAGCGTACTTTCACTCGCCCCGGTAAAGGCACCGCGGCTATGACCGAACAACTCGCTTTCCATTAACTCGGCGGTGAGCGAAGGGCAGTTGATGGTCACACAGGCTTTGCGCGCGCGCTTGCTCCAGCCGTGAATGGCCCTGGCCAGTTCGCCCTTGCCGGTGCCGGACTCCCCTAGAATCAGAATGTTGGCATCGGTGGTGGCGACCTGGCGGGCTGTCTCCAGCACCACCATCATGGCCGGGCTGTGCGAGTCCAGGCCATCTTTAGGTTTGTTGACCTCACCTTCCAGGGCTTCCAAGCGGGCCGAGAGTTGGCGCACTTCCAACTGCTTGGCTGCGGCCAGGCGCAATTGATCGGGGCTGCAGGGCTTTACCAGATAGTCAGCTGCACCGGCCTGGATGGCGTCGACGGCGGTGTCGACCGCTGAGTGGGCCGTGACAATAACGATGCGCATCCAGGGGGCTTGAATCCGCATCTGGGCCAGGACATCCAGACCGTTGTCTTCACCCAGGCGCAAGTCGAGAAAACACAAGTCGAACACTTGGCGCTGCAGGAGGGTTTCGGCCTGGTTGGCGTTATTGGCGGTGGCCACGCTATAGCCTTCGTCTTCCAGGCAATAACGGAAAGTGCGCAGGATGGCAGATTCGTCGTCTACCAACAGGATACGGCCTTTGTGCTCCTGGGCTGATTCCATTTTTCCTACGCTCCTTCAAGAATGTTCTCTATTAGTGCCGGAGAAATCGGGCAAGTTGCATGCTCCTTTCTGATTTATTCCGATCTATGCATGGTAGTCCTTGGCCTACGACATATCTAACCCTTTGAATATTGGGGAATGGCCTCGATAGGACCTTGGCGCGTTGGCTGCTGTCCAACTAGGTTCTGACCCACCGGAGGCTTACCCATGCCAGTTCCAAATCCGTTGGCAGTCATCGCTGCCGCATTTCTTTTACTGCCAGTGGTAGCATCCGCCGCCGAGACTGTCCCATCCAACCTGCAGCAAGCCCGCCAGGAAGGCGCGCTGCAGACGGCCCTGGCCCTGAACCGGCTGCTCAATCCATTCAGGATCGAGGTCCAGGTACAAGGTGCGACGGCGCATTTACAAGGCCAGGTTGAAAATGAGGTCGAACGTCAGCTTGCCGAGCAAGTCGCCCTGGCGACCCGTGGTATTGAAAAGGTGCAGAACGATTTGCAGGTTAATGCTGAGTTGGTCGAGCAGCCGCTGGAACGGCGTGCTTATGCGCAACGCCTGGAGGACGCGACCCTGGCGGCGATCATCCGCGCGCGCTTACTCTGGAGTACTCATACCCAGGCCGCCCCTATAGAAGTCGAAAGCCGCGAAGGGGTGGTCACTTTGCGTGGCCAGGTCAGCAGTGCCGAGGCCAAGGAGCTGGCGGGTGTGCTTGCCACCTCCACCGAGGGCGTGTTCCTGGTTAACAACCTGATCAGCCTGAATGCCGCCGACATGGCCAAGTTGCGCGAGGAGCAGCAAGAAGTCAGGAGCGATCCGCAACTCAGCGATGCCTGGATCAATGACAAGGTCCAGACCAGCTTTATGTACAGCCGCAATCTTGATGGCCCAAACATTAAGGTTGCCACTCAAGAAGGGGTGGTCAGGCTGTCTGGCGAAGTGGTCAGCAGCGAACAGAAGACCATTGCTGTTGAAGTCGCTCGGCAAATTCGCGGCGTGCGCGGCGTTGACGCGGACATGCTTAAGGTGGCCAGCAATGTACAGGGCTAATCATGCAAATCGCACGAGCCGAACGAGGGCATCGTGCAGGATACGTACCGCTGAAACCAAGGATATTTCATAACGTATTGATTTATATGAATATTTATTTAAGCAAAAGACTGGCATGCACCCTGCAATAACTCCTGCAAGACAACAATGAATGCAGCAGGAGGAGCACGGCATGAACCGCCACACCGCCACCCTAGTGCAGATATCTCCACTTCAGATGCGCCAGGGGCTGTTTTTCAGTCTGGCACTGCTGCTCACCTTGATTGCCGGCCAACTCCATCACAGCTGGCAAGTCGCAGAAGAAGCTCGTGAGGTAGTGTTCCGAGCCGAATCTCTAGTCAAGGCACCGGCGCCTGCCCTCACAACGCTGATGCAATCGCGACCTGCCGCAACCAACGCTGCTCAGGTTGATGGCAACACCCCCCGTGACCGCTGGGTGTTCTGATTGTCAGTACACGCTTTTTCAAAACGGTAAGGAGAATCACCATGTTAAGTTGGGCTATCACCTTCCTGATTATCGCCATTGTCGCTGCCGTGCTGGGCTTCGGTGGTATCGCCGGCGCCGCTACCGGTATCGCGAAGATCCTCTTCATCGTCTTCCTGGTGCTGTTCGTGGCTTCCTTCTTCTTCGGTCGTCGCGGCAGAGGTTGATTATGAAAGGGACGCTATACAGAGCCCTGGCTACCGCCCTGCTGGTGGGCGGCAGTACAACGGCAATGGCGGCCAGTGACGGCCAGGTCCGGGTCAACCAATTGTTGGCCTCGGACCCCCAATACCAAAAAACCTGGCATGCGGTGGTTGAGAAGGAAGAGCGCTTGCCCGACTGGGTGCTCAACCTCAGCGGGGTTTCCGAGCAACAAATGTCTGCCGTCTCGGAAGATGGCGATAAGTATCTGGTCGGCCCGCTGTGTGAAGCCGAGCAAAAATGCCTGAACAAGCGACTTATCGTAGCTTTCAGCTGGGACAAGGATGACGCCTACGGGATGGTGGTAGAGGTTCCCGAAGGCTTGCCCACTGACAAAACACCGACCCGCCACGCCGAGTACCGTTGGCTGGGAGAGCCCGACGAAGGCATGCAGACGCTGTTGAAGGAGCAACTCAAACGAGATCCGAACTGGTACTGAATGCGTCCGGGCATCCATGTACATCAGATAGAAGCTGAACCTTTTTGCATTTCACGCTTCTATGTTGCGCTCACCTGAGGAAGGTCGGCGCACGACCAAGGGGCCGGGCTGCTCTGATTGTTTCAGGATCGGAGGGGCCTAGGGGTACAGGGAGTACCCCCGATGAGGGCCGGGTCGGGGTAAGCGGTAACGGAAGTTCCAGATCGGACGTCACCCTCAGAAGGAGATGTTTGATCTGACTTCCGTAGCGCTTTGGCAATCACCCTTCATTTTCCCCTCCTTTCTATTTATCTGTCATACGCGTCCTACGCATATTTCTGCGTGACCGTACATCGATATTTTTTCACCTCATCCTGGGGGGCGCTGCGAGGCAATTTCACGCATTCGGATTGTCGAACAACCATTGCCTGCACTCAGGTGGATACGTGCAAATCTGCCGGAATGTGGCGCTTTGGCCATCGTCGGAATTCCGAACGCCCTTCATTCAACCCTCTGGGACGCTCGTTTCGAGAGGAAAAGGTCATGCCGATTCGGCATGGGGTAGTCGTTTACGGCATTAGACGGCCCCCCCTCACGTGGGAATAGTTGCGCCTTTTTTCGCTGGCCTGAGCGTTCCTACGCTCGCTTGCGGTGACCTTTTACGGAGTCGCTTGCCGATAGCCCATAACGATCATTGATGCTGACAACAGCTCTGGGTCGAGGTTATCAGCCAGGGGCCCGTGTCCACTTGAAGAAAAGGTAACGACATGAAGAAGGCAAAGCTAAGCCTCGCCTGGCAGATCCTCATCGGTCTGGTACTGGGCATTGCGATCGGCGCTTTACTGAATCATTTCAGTGCAGAAAAGGCATGGTGGATCAGTAACGTCCTGCAACCTGCTGGTGACATCTTCATTCGCCTGATCAAGATGATCGTCATCCCGATCGTGATTTCGTCGCTGATCGTGGGTATCGCCGGGGTAGGCGACGCGAAAAAGCTGGGCAGTATCGGTCTGAAGACCATCATTTACTTCGAGGTGGTCACGACCATCGCGATCGTGGTCGGCCTGGTGTTGGCCAACCTGTTCCATCCGGGTGCCGGTATCGACATGAGTACCCTGGGTACCGTCGATATTTCCAAGTATCAAGCCACTGCGGCCGAGGTCCAGCATGAACACGCGTTCATCGAGACCATCCTCAACCTGATTCCGTCGAACATCTTCGCAGCGCTGATGCGTGGCGAAATGCTGCCGATCATCTTCTTCTCAGTGCTGTTCGGCCTGGGCTTGTCGAGCCTGCAGGCAGAAATTCGTGATCCGTTGGTGAAAACCTTCCAGGGCGTCTCCGAAGCCATGTTCAAGGTCACTCACATGATCATGAACTACGCGCCAATCGGTGTGTTTGCGCTGATCGCGGTGACCGTTGCCAACTTCGGTTTTGCTTCGCTGCTGCCATTGGCCAAACTGGTGTTGCTGGTGTACTTCGCCATCGCCTTCTTCGCCTTCATGGTGCTTGGCCTGATCGCTCGCCTGTTCGGCTTCTCGGTGATCAAACTGATGCGCATCTTCAAGGACGAACTGGTCCTGGCCTACTCCACCGCCAGTTCCGAGACCGTGCTGCCGCGCGTTATCGAGAAGATGGAAGCTTACGGTGCACCTAAAGCCATCTGCAGCTTCGTGGTACCGACCGGCTACTCGTTCAACCTTGACGGTTCGACCCTGTACCAAAGCATCGCGGCCATCTTTATCGCCCAGCTGTACGGTATTGACCTGTCGCTCAGCCAGCAGCTGCTGCTGGTGCTGACCCTGATGGTGACCTCCAAAGGTATCGCCGGTGTGCCAGGCGTGTCCTTCGTGGTACTGCTGGCCACCTTGGGCAGCGTCGGTATTCCGCTGGAAGGTCTGGCCTTCATCGCCGGTGTCGACCGTATCATGGACATGGCCCGTACCGCCCTGAACGTAATCGGCAACGCCCTGGCCGTGCTGGTTATCGCTCGCTGGGAAGGCATGTACGACGATGCCAAAGGCCAGCGCTACTGGAACTCGCTGCCGCACTGGCGCAGCAAAGAAGCTGCGCCTGCTGGCAAGACTGCCAATCACTAAGGTGCAGTCTGGCTAAACGAAAAGCCCCGACCTGGTCGGGGCTTTTTTATTGCCTGAAGCGCCTGGTGCGCCCACATTTATGGCACACACCCAAGCCACCCCGTTATCATTCGCCGCAACTGTGTGGGGGAACATCGGATGCTCAACGGCCTTTGGCTTGGATTTTTTGTGGTCGCGGCCATCTCCGCGCTGGCGCAATGGCTGATAGGCGGCAATGCCGGGATCTTCGCCGCAATGGTCGAAAGCATCTTCGCCATGGCCAAGCTGTCGGTCGAGGTCATGGTCTTGCTGTTCGGTACCCTGACCCTGTGGCTGGGCTTTCTGAAAATCGCTGAAAAGGCCGGGGTCGTCGAATGGCTGGCTAAAGTGCTCGGCCCATTGTTTGCCCGCTTGATGCCCGAAGTCCCGCCCGGCCACCCGGCGCTGGGGCTGATTACCTTGAACTTCGCCGCCAATGGCCTGGGTCTGGACAATGCCGCTACACCCATTGGCCTGAAAGCCATGCGCGCGCTGCAGGAGCTGAACCCCAGTTCGACTACTGCCAGCAATGCGCAAATTCTGTTCCTGGTGCTTAACGCTTCATCGCTAACTTTGTTGCCGGTGACCATCTTCATGTACCGCGCCCAGCAAGGGGCAATGGACCCGACCCTGGTGTTCCTGCCGATCCTGCTGGCGACCAGTGCCTCGACCCTGGTTGGCCTGCTGTCGGTGGCCGTGATGCAACGCCTGCGGCTGTGGGATCCGGTGGTCCTTGCCTATCTGATACCGGGCGCTCTGCTGCTGGCCGGGTTCATGGCGTTTCTTGGCACCCTCTCGGCCACGGCGCTGGCCGGGTTGTCGTCGATCCTCGGTAACCTCACTCTGTTTGGCCTGATCATGCTGTTTCTGCTAATTGGTGCGTTCAAGCGGGTGAAGGTCTATGAAACCTTCGTGGAAGGCGCCAGGGAGGGCTTTGACGTCGCCAAGAGCTTGTTGCCCTATCTGGTTGCCATGCTCTGCGCAGTCGGCGTGCTGCGCGCCTCAGGCGCCCTGGAGCTGAGCCTGGATGGCATCCGCCACGTCGTTGAGTGGCTGGGCATGGATACCCGCTTTGTCGAAGGGCTGCCCACGGCGCTGGTCAAACCGTTCTCCGGTAGTGCGGCGCGGGCAATGCTTATCGAGACCATGCAGACTCACGGCGTCGACAGCTTCCCGGCCTTGGTGGCGGCGACTATCCAGGGCAGTACCGAAACCACTTTCTACGTGTTAGCTGTGTACTTCGGTGCAGTCGGTATTCAGCGTGCCCGCCATGCGGTGGGCTGCGCCCTGCTTGCTGAGCTGTCCGGAGTGATTGCGGCCATCTTCGTCTGCTACTGGTTCTTTGCCTGAATCTGCGCTTGGTTGGCCTGAGCAAGGCTCCAGTCCACCAGTTGTGTCATCAGCCGGTCACTGGCACTGCCAAAGCCGCTGACCACGGCGGGTACTTGTTTGTCGCTCAACGGCTGTCGCACTTCAAAGCGGCGGCTGGCGAGGATGCGCTGGCTGCGCCCTTGCACCAGGCGTGCGTCATAGCGGATCACCACCGCCAGACCGTCGGCGCTGTACTCACTCTGGAATGCCTGCAGCTCGCCTGACAGCTCAAAGTCAGCTTGCAGGTTGCTGTCATCAGCGCTCAGTCGCGGAATTCGACCATCGCGCTGGAAGGCATCGAGCATGCGGTTACGCAGCAGCAAGGGGGCCGGGTCACTCCAGCGAACACCTTTGTAGCTGCTGATCAGATTGCCCTCGGGGACCACGGCAATTTTCGGGTTGTTCAGGGCATCACTGGCCAGTGGCTTGTTCAAGCGCAGCGACCAGCTGACTGCGGTGCTTTGCGGCACTGCACGGCTGCCTGGCGCTGAAGGCAGGCGATAGACGTCGGCAGGTTCTGCCTGAGGTAGGATCGAACAGGCACTGCCCAGGCTCAGGGCCACGGCCAAGGCGAAAAAGCGGCAGGTACGACTCATGGCGTGAACTCCTTATTTGTCTCACGGCCGAGCAGATAGCCGCTGGGGTTGGCCTCCAGCCGTTGCGAAATAGCCTTCAGCGAGTTGAGGGTCTCGCGCAGCTCACGTATCGCCGGAGCCAGTTGGTTCAGGCCTTGGGCGCCACCGTCGAGGGCTTCGCGGTTGTCGTTGAGCAGGCTGTTGATGGTCGCCGTGCTTTGCGCCAGCGACTGCATGGCCTGCTCAGCGCTGCCAAAGGCCTGTTTGCCCTGGCTGTTGAGCAAGCCATTGGCGTTGCGCATCAGTGCACTGGTCTGCTCAAGCATGCTGCTGGCCTGATTACCGACCTGGGCCAGTTGCTGGAGCGCGGTACGGATATCACCACGCTGTTCGCTGAACGCCGCGGTGGTCTGCTCCAGATTTGCCAGGGTCTTGGTCAGGTTGGTGGCGTTGTCTTCTGAAAACAGGTTATTTGCGTTGTGCACCAGCATGTTGATGTTGGTCAGCAGGTCGCTGCCGTCGTCGAGTAAACGGGCGATCGGCGACGGCGAAGCGACGATCACCGGCAGCTCGCCGTCCTTACCCTTGAGCTCGGGGCTTTGCGGCGTACCGCCGCTGAGTTGGATGAAAGAGGTGCCGGTAATGCCGGTCAAGGTCAACTTGGCTCGAGTGTCTTCTTTGACCGGCGTGTCGGCGCTCAAGCGTACTTGTGCCAGAACCCGGCGCGGGTCTTTTGGGTCCAGGCGCAGGCTGGTGACATCGCCGACCTTGATACCGCTGTACTGCACCGAGCTACCCCGGGACAAGCCCGAGACGGCTTCGTTGAACACCACTTCATAGTCCTTGAACGTGCTGTCGACGCTGGTCTTGGTCAGCCACAGGCCGAACAGCATGGCACCGGCGACCACAATCACTGTGACCAGGCCGATCAGCACATGATGTGCACGGGTTTCCATCTCAGAGCTCCTTTGCCGCGATGGCGGCCTGATTCGCCGCTCGGCCACGCGGGCCGTGGAAGTAATCGTGAATCCAGGCGTCGTCGGTGTCTTCGACCTGGGTGATGGGGCCCGCTACCAATACCTTCTTCTGCGACAGTACCGCCACCCGGTCGGTAATGGTGTAGAGGGTGTCCAGGTCGTGGGTGATCAGGAACACACTCAGGCCCAAGGCGTCGCGCAGGGTCAGGATCAATTGATCGAAGGCGGCGGCACCGATCGGGTCCAAGCCTGCGGTGGGTTCATCGAGAAACAGGATGTCCGGATCCAGAGCCAGGGCTCGGGCCAGCGCGGCGCGCTTGATCATCCCGCCGGACAATGACGCGGGGTACTTGTCGGCAGCGGAAATCGGCAAGCCGGCCAGCGCCAGCTTGACCCCGGCCAAGTGCTCGGCATCGGCGCGGGAAAGACCCGCATGTTCGATCAATGGTAAAGCAACGTTCTCGGTGACCGTCAGTGATGAGAACAGCGCGCCCTTCTGGAACAACACGCCGAAGCGTCGCTCAACCTGCGAGCGCTGCTCGTCACTCACGTCAGTGAGGTCCTGGCCGAATACTTTCACTTGGCCCTCGTTAGGCCGTCGCAGACCAACGATGCTGCGCAGCAGCACCGATTTGCCACTGCCGGAGCCACCGACCACTGCCAGAATCTCACCGCGGTACAGGTCCAGGTCCAGTTGCTCGTGCACGCTCTGGGTGCCGAAGCGGTTGCAGATACCCCGTGCTTCGATCACCGTTTCGCGGCTGTTGATTGTCTGGCTCACCAGCCCATCTCCATGAAGAACAGTGCGGCCACCGCATCGAGGACGATGACGACGAAGATCGATTGCACCACGCTGGAGGTGGTGTGCGCGCCCACCGACTCGGCGCTGCCGCTGACCTTGAAGCCTTCCAGGCAACCAATGGCGGCAATCAGGAAGGCAAAGAACGGCGCCTTGGCCAGGCCAACGAGGAAGTGCTGCACGCCGATATCGCTTTGCAGCAGGGACAAGAACATGGCCGGTGAAATATCGAGCGACAGCGCACAGACCACTGCACCCCCGATGATGCCGCAGAGCATGGCGACAAAGGTCAGCAGCGGCAGGGCAATGAGTAGCGCAATTACTCGCGGCACTACTAACAGCTCTACCGGATCCAGGCCCAGAGTGCGGATCGCATCGATTTCTTCATTGGCCTTCATCGAGCCGATTTGTGCAGTAAAGGCGCTGGCGGTGCGGCCAGCCATGAGGATGGCGGTCAGCAATACGCCGAATTCGCGTAGAAAGGAGAACGCCACCAGGTCGACAGTGAAGATGCTGGCGCCGAAGCTGGTCAGCACCGTCGCCCCCAGAAAAGCCACCACAGCGCCGACCAGGAACGTCAGCAAGGCGATGATCGGGGCTGCATCAAGGCCGGTCTGTTCGATATGGGCGACAACGGCGGTAACGCGCCAGCGCCGTGGTTGAAACAAGCGCAGGAACAGGGTTTGTAAGATCAGGCCAACGAACCCCAGCAGTTGCAGGGTGTCTTGCCACAGCGTGTCGACGGCACAGCCGATGCGGCAGAGCAATTGCACCAGTACCGATTGTTCGGGTTGTTTTTCCGGGATGCAGAAGTTCTGTACCGAGCAGTAGACCGTCTGCAACAGGGCGCGGCTGGCCTCCGGCAATTGAGCGCTGCCGGTCAGGTGCGACAGGCGTTCGGGGCCGAGCAGTTCAACCAGTAGTGAGGCGCCGGCGGTGTCCAGCTGCCCCAGTTGGCCGAGGTCGACCTCGGTGCTCTGATCGTAGTTGCCGAGCAGATTTTCAGTGAGGCGCTTAAGGCTGGCGTAGTTGGCCAGGGTCCAGTCACCAACGATCCGCAAGCAGGCGGGGTTGCTCGTAGTGTCCAGGGTTGCGCTGGCGTGAGTAGTCATAGGCTCCATGCAGTCCGACCGACGGTTCGCAAGCCTCAGAGCATAGCGTTACTCGGTCTTGGTTGCTTGACCATCGTCAATCACTTCAAAGCGCAGCACACCGATAACCTGCCCATCTTCGGTCAGCACCCTGACCAGCCAACTGCCCACGGGGTTACCGGGGAAATTCTGCTTATGGGTCCAGGCGCGGTAGCCCTCCTTGCGCCCGCCATGGATGTCCAGGGCAATGCGATCGACCTCTTTACCTTCGAACTGCCAGACATGGTAGATCCGCTCATTCAACCCGCGTGGGGCGTTGATGGCGGTGAAAGCATAGAGACCACTGCGAATCTCGCTGGCCTTGATCTCTTTGAGACTCTTGCCGGGCGTGCGGTTTTCTACTTGAGTACTGACCGCCACTTCGGCCATCCACAAGGTGGCTGGCGGCACCCAGGAGCGGAGCATCCAACCGCTGGCTCCGACAGCGAGAGTCATGACCACCAGCATCACCCCGCGGCGCCAGTGGCTGATGGGGAAACTGCTGGCTAGGCTGGGGAACGACAGCAGCATGGCGATTACCAAGGCCAGTTTGAAGCTTTGCGAGGTGGTCAGGTGCAAAATGATCGGCAACGCTGTGAGCAGCGCGGCGAACAGTGTCAGGGTATGCAGCGCAAGAAACAGCCAGCGTCGTGGCGCTAGCCACTTGTAGTACAGGGGATCAATGATCGATATCAGCCCGGCGGCACCTAGAAGGCCGGTGAACACCAGTTGGCCGCTGTTCCAGGTGGTAGTGACGAAAAAGAACGGCAGGACGAAGAACAGGCTTTCCTGGTGAATCATCTGTGTGGCATAGCGCAGCAGTGGCTGCGGGATCTCGCGCTTGAACACCTTGCTGAACAACTGGGTGAAAGTGTTTTCCAGCATCAGCCAGATCCAGCTGATCAGCATCACGATGGCGATCCAGCTGGCCAAGCTTTCCTGACGGTCGACCAGGATGAAACTGGCAATACCGGAAATAAACCCGCCAAGGGCGATGACGCCGGGGTAGCGCTTGATCAGTTCGATCACGCGCTGGAGGTAGAGAGGCATGAAGGTGTTCGCAGGGTGAGGTAATAAACGTTTACAAGGATACCCTTTCTTCCTGCGGGAGCCAGTGCTGCTGGCAAGGCCCTTTCACGACTAGTTGTAGCCGCTAACGGGGTACGAGGCTGCGATCGACTGCAGGGCAGTTGCAATTCGGCACTTTGTTGAGCCTGACACATCGCGGCGGCCCGGTTTTGCGGCCGTTTCGCGCCCGCTCGCAGCCTCACGGTAGCGGCTACGGCTGTCGGTGGCGTTTTATCCACAGCAGTATGGCGGCCAAGATCAAACCTAGGCCCAACGCAATCAGGCCATACAGTTCGTTGTAACTGATCAATGGCTGTTCTACGCGCACATACCCAGGCTCGGCCAGCAATTGACGCAAGGCCTGGTTGGCATCCTCCAGGCTGACCCGGCGCAGGGTCCGCACCGGATCGGTAAAGCTGCCGTCGAGGTAGTCGTTCAGGGCGCCCCAATAGTAGTCCGCCAGGGCCGCGTTACCTTGGGTGGTCCAGGCCTCGCGATCAATTGCTGCTTGCTTGACCCGCTCGAAGGTTGCCGGGTCCAGGCCGTTTTTACGCAACTGTTTGAGCATGTCGCCCAGAGCCTGCTCGGCTTCCTTGACGTCGGCGCGATCCAGGTCGGCGTTGAGACTCATCAAGCCGGTGTCGCCGAAGCTTTCCCGTTGGCTGAAAGGCCCATATGACAGCCCGTGCTTGAGCCGTAACTGGTCGTAGATTGCCCAATCCAGATAGCGTTGCAGCAAGTCGAATGTCTGGCCGTGCTCGTTATCCAGTACGGGCTCCAGGAACATCCAGTGCAGGCGGGCACTATCCCCGAGCCAGCCACGGCTCAGCTCACGACGGGCGTCGGCCTTATGAGTGACACCTTCCAGCGTCCGGCGCTCGCCGGGCTCGGCCGGTTCCAGTTCACCATAGGTACGTTCCAGATAAGCGGGCAGCAGGCGATCAAGCCCGCCCACCACAATCAGGCTCATGTTATTGGCTGCATACCAGTGTTGGCGCACATCGCTGACCTGCTTCAGGGTCATGTCAGCTACCGCCGAGCGTTCGGCGCACTTGAGCCCTAGCTCCACGGCGAGCTGGTCGTTGGCGCCGTGGCCCAGATCCTGGCGGTCTAGCCAGCGCTGCAGGTGGGAATAGTGGCCGCCGTCTTCGCGTTCGACGATCTTCTTCGACAGCGCCAGCGCCTTCTCGTCGACTTTGGTGTCCTTGATTACCGCCAGCAGCAGGTCGAGCACCTTGCGTTGGTTGCGAGCCGGTGCTTCGATGACAAACGTCGTGTCGGCACTGCTGGTGTAGGCATTCCACTCCCCGCTCAGCGCCTGCATTCGCGTTTCCAGGCCCCCTTCACCGCTGTCGTCGAGACCACTGAAGAGCACATGTTCAAGCAAGTGCGGCAGCTCTTGCTGCTCACAAGGAAAGTCGTCGAAGCCGACACCGACCACCAGGCGAATCGATACATGATCGCGCTCATAGCCCGACTTGAGCACCACCTGCAGGCCATTGGGCAGCAGGTAGCCTTCGACTTTCGAGCGGTCGAGGGCAAAGCTGGGCATCGCACCTAGCAGCAGGCACAAGAACATCAGGCAACGCATGGCGAGCTTCCTTGCGGGAGTTCTGGGAGAGCGGTCAAGGTGAACGGGCATCATCCGGCACACTATCGAGCAACAGGCCGCCGGTATCGGAACCACCCAATACCACATAGGCACTGCTACAGAACAAGGAGTTCAGTCGTTTCATATCGGCAATCAGTTCCAGGTGCAAAGCGCTGGTTTCGATACTTTGCACCACTTTACGTTGCAGCCGGCTGACATGGGCGTGGGCCAGGCGCCGTTCTTGCGCACGAAATCTGCGTTTTTCCCGTAGTAATTGTCTAGCGCTTTCCGAGTCAGCACTGAGGAACACCGACAGACCAAGGCGCAGGTTTGCAAGCAATTGGCCGTGTAGACCGGTCAGTTCTTCTAGGCCGACGTCAGAAAATTCGCGGCGCTGGGACGTTTTCTGCTGTTGTACCTTGCGTAGCATACGTTCGATCAGGTCGCTGGCCAGCTTGAGGTTGATCGCCAGCTCGATAATTTCTGCCCAGCGCTTGCTGTCCTGGTCGCTCAGGTCCTCGCGGGGCATCTGGGCCAGATAGAGTTTGATCGCATTGTTAAGGGCTTCGACGTCTTCAGCAAGGCTGCGGACCTGTTGGGTCATCGCTGTATGGGTCCCCAGCAACACACCCTGCATAGCGTCGAGCATGGTGTCGATCAAGTCGCCGACACGCAGGGTTTCACGTACGGCGTTGGCCAGCGCCAGGCTAGGCGTACTCAGGGCCGCTGGGTCCAGGTGGCGCGGACTGGCCCTACCATTGGTCTCTGCCCGCTCCGGCAGCAGCCAACTGCAGATACGGGCCATGGGCGTAACCGTCGGCAGCATGATTAGGCAACGCAGGCTGTTGTAGAGCAGATGGAAGCCGATCACCAGCTCCTGGGCACTGAAGCTCAGGCTGTCCATCCAGTGCACCAGCGGGTTGAGCACTGGGATGATCAGAATCAGGCCGATCAGCTTGTACAGCAGGCTTCCCAAGGCGACCTGACGCCCGGCGGCGTTTTGCATGCTGGTGCTGAGGAACGCCAGCAAGCCACTGCCGATGTTGGCGCCAATCACCAGGCCGATGGCTACAGGCAGGCTGATCAGCTCAGCACCGGCCAGGGTCGCGGTGAGCAGCACGGCGGCAAGGCTGGAATAGGAAATCAGCGCAAACAATGCACCGATCAGGGCGTCGAGGAGAATGTCACCGGTCAGTGAGGCAAACAGCACCTTCACGCCTTGCGCCTGGGTAATGGGTGCGGCGGCTTCGACGATCAGTTGCAACGCGAGAATAATCAGGCCCAAACCGATCCCGACACGGCCCAGTTGCCCGGCACGCGTCTGCTTGCGCGACAGAAAGAAGATCACCCCAAGAAAGATCAGCAGTGGCGATAGCCACGATAGATCAAAGGTCAGCACCCGCGCCATCAGTGCCGTGCCGACATCCGCACCGAGCATGATGGCTAGTGCAGGGGTCAAGGTCATCAACCCTTGCCCGACAAAGGAGGTCACCAGCATCGCCGTCGCATTACTGCTCTGGACCATGGCTGTTACCAGAATACCGGCGATGAAGGCCAGCGGTCGCTTGGACATGTTCTGGCTCAGTACTCGCCGCAAGTTGGAGCCGTATACCCGCAAGATGCCGGTACGCACTATGTGCGTGCCCCAGATCAACAGCGCCACGGCGGAGAGCAGATTGAGCAGGGTCAGCATTGAACAGGCCCCCTGTTGGTCGTGCCCCAACGGGGCAATTGGATGATGCTGTGAGCCTGGCCTGATCACAGGCGGTTTTTACCAGTGCTCACTTAAGCTGTAGTCGGCCCGAAGGCTAGGCGCCAGCATCGCATAGCCCGCGCGGGGTTTGAAACTAAACCGTGATGAAAACACATGAAAAAAGGGCCCCATAGGGCCCTTTCTGCAGATGCTCCAGGTTTACTGACCTGGAATATCCTTGCGAAGTTTCACCGGGTCGCCTTGTTCCTTGTTTCTCTTGCGGGCCATGGCAGTGCGCATCTTGATATTGATGGCTTCGACTGCCAGCGAGAACGCCATGGCGAAGTAGACGTAGCCCTTTGGCACATGCACTTCGAAGGCTTCTGCAATCAGCACCGTACCGACCACGATCAGGAACGACAGCGCGAGCATCTTCAGCGAAGGATGCTTGTCGATGAAGTTACTGATGGCACCGGCACAGAGCATCATCACCAGTACCGCGACGACAATTGCAGCGATCATCACCGGCACGTGGGAGACCATACCGACTGCGGTGATCACTGAATCGAGGGAGAACACGATGTCGATGATGGCAATCTGGATGATGGTGTAGAGGAACTTGCCACCTTTGCCGGCAGGTTCGTCGTGGGTTTCATCTTCGCCTTCCAGGCCGTGGTAGATCTCCTGGGAGCTTTTCCACAGCAGGAACAAGCCACCGAAGAACAAGATCAGGTCGCGACCGGAAATACCCTGGTCGAACACCACAAACAGGTCGGCGGTCAGACGCATGACCCAGGTGATCGACAGCAGCAGGAGGATACGGGTGACCATAGCCAGGGCCAGGCCGAAAATCCGGGTGCGTTGCTGCATGTGCTTGGGCATGCGGCTGACCAGGATCGAGATCATGATGATGTTGTCGATGCCGAGAACGATCTCAAGGGCCGTCAGGGTAAAAAAGGCAACCCAGATTTCTGGGCTGGTCAGCCATTCCATGTGTATTCCTTCGCGTGATAGGTGCAGTGGGCCCGGGCAAGGGGCGCCACTGCGATTTGATCAATCTGTTGTCTTATAGGCTGCTGAACAGCGGGAAAATTCCCATGAGCAGCGCGGCGAGCATTATGCACAGGCAAACCAACACTGCCCACTTCAGGGTGAAGCGTTGATGATCGCCAAAGTCGATACCCGCCAGTGCCACCAGCAGATAGGTAGAGGGTACCAGCGGGCTTAGCAAGTGCACGGGCTGGCCGACGATCGACGCACGGGCCATTTCCACTGGCGAGATGCCGTAGTGACTGGCTGCTTCGGAAAGCACCGGCAGTACGCCGTAATAGAAGGCGTCGTTGGACATGAAGAAGGTGAACGGCATGCTCACGATTGCGGTGATCACTGCCAGGTAAGGCCCCAACGCATCGGGGATCACCGCTAGCAGGCTCTTGGACATGGCTTCAACCATGCCGGTGCCCGAGAGGATGCCGGTAAAGATGCCGGCGGCAAAGATTAGCCCGACTACCGCCAGGACGCTGCCAGAGTGGGCGGCAACGCGATCTTTCTGCATCTGCAGGCACGGATAGTTGACGATCATGGCGATACTGAAGGCCACCATGAACAGGACTGGCAGAGGCAACAGGCCGGCGATCAGGGCAACCATCAGTGCTGCGGTCAGGGCGCCGTTGAACCAGATCATTTTCGGTCGGCGGGCATCGGGGAACTGCGAAACGCTGATTTCGCTGTGGTCGATTTCATCACCCGGCAGGTGCAGCTCGCCCAGGCGAGCACGCTCACGTTTTCCGTACATGTAGGCAATAGCCAAAATGGCCAGCACACCGAAGAGCATGGCGGGGATCATCGGTACGAAAATGTCCGAAGGATCGACATGCAGGGCGCTGGCTGCGCGGGCGGTCGGGCCACCCCATGGGGTCATGTTCATTACCCCGCCGGCGAGAATGATCAAGCCAGCCATGATTCGAGGACTCATGCCCAGGCGGCTGTACAGCGGCAGCATGGCCGCCACGCAGATCATGTAGGTGGTGGCGCCGTCGCCATCCAGTGACACGACCAGGGCCAGTACGGCAGTACCGACCGAGACCTTCAGTGGGTCACCTTTGACCATCTTGAGGATTTTGCGCACCGCCGGGTCGAACAGACCGGAGTCGATCATCAGGCCGAAATACAGGATGGCAAACATCAGCATCACCCCGGTTGGAGCCAGCTTGGTGATGCCTTGCAACATCATCGGACCGATATCGCCCGAGAAACCGCCGAACAGGGCGAACAGGATCGGTACCAGAATCAGGGCGATCAAGGCCGATAGGCGCTTGGTCATGATCAGGTACATGAAGGTAATGACCATGGCAAAGCCGAGGAAGGTCAGCATGGGAGTACTCCAGGCGTATCGCGTCGAAAAGGAACGAGTCGGGCGGATCAGCGCGCGAAGCGCGGCACATGGAGTAGCGGAGGGTATGCTGCAGGGAGGCGGTTGTAAGCAAGCATCAGAATCACCATTGTTGTTGTTAATTGGGCCGGGCGCTGTACAAGGAGTCAGGTGCCCTGGCTGACCGGTCTGTGCCGGTAGTGGCGGTCATCCTAAGGCGGCAAGCTTTCAGCCAGCTTTCGCTGGCCCAAAGGCGACGAGAGGTGCATTGTTGAGGGGAAGACCAATGCTCGGGAGGGAGAATTGATGCGCGATACGTATGAAGGCGGTTGCCATTGTGGCGCCCTGCGTTACCGGGTGCGTGGGCCGTTCTCGGACGTGGCCCATTGTCATTGCTCGGTGTGCCGTCGGGTCAGTGGTGGACTGCTGGTGACCTGGGCCACCCTGCCCTGTGCTGATTTCCAGTGGTTGAACGGTAGCCCGCAATGCTATGACTCATCACCCAGCTGCGTGCGCTACTTCTGCAGCCGCTGCGGGGCGCATGTGGCGTTGGCTACTGATTTGAGCCCGGAAACCATCGACATCACCATCACGACCCTCGACCAACCAGAACTGGCCCAGCCTAACCGGCATATCTGGACCAGCAGCCGCCTACCCTGGCTGCATCTGGATGAACAGCTGCCAGGTGAGCCCGAAGAAAGCCTTTAGGGCAACTGCAGACCACCTGCAGCTTTGTGCAGCGTGCGCAAATGTTCGCCGACCTGCTTGATGTTGGCCTCGACGGCGGCAATTTCCGCCGCCCTGGCTGGGTCCAGCAGCGCACGGACCTCTTTGTCCAGATCGGCGCTGAGGGTTTGCAGCTGCTTTTGCCGTTGGCTGGTTTCACTGATCAATTGCTGGCGCTCACTCGTTTGCGGCAAGCCGTAGCCGCTGCTGCCCAGCAGTTCTGCCGGCCGACTGAGGAAGCCGCTGTTTGCAAGAATCTGCTGCAGCGTGCCGTTGGCCTTGGCCACAGTGGCATCGTTCTGCTCGCGTCCGCTCAGGTAACGCTGCTTGACCTCGTCCTGCGCCTGCAGCAATTGCTGGCGCAGGCTGGCCTGCTCCAGCAGGAGCAATGCTGCGCTGGTGCGCAGGTCGGCGCGGGCAAACCATTGCTGGCGTTGATGGGCGGTTTGCTCCAGCCAGGCTTCGACACTGTCCTGAGGGATCGGTAGCTGCTGCTTGAGGACCAGGAACATGGCCTGGTAGCGGTCGCGGTAGGAGTCGAAGCGGTAACCCAGGCGTAGTGCTTCACGTGGGTCATCAAGCACGCTGACATCAGCCAGTCCACGGCCTTTGAGCACTTCCAGCAAGCCATTGGGCATGATGCTGTCCAGGTCCGTCAGGCGTGGATTGGCAGTACCGCTGCGCAACAGTTTGAGGGTTTCCACCGCACAGTTGTTGGACAGAAAGTAGTAGTTGCCGTCGTAGCTCCAGTGCATCTCGGCCGCCTGGCGGACCAGGTTTTCCAGCTCATTGCGGTCAAGCTTGAGCGGGATCGAAGCGAGGCTGCGCAGTTCTGTCTTGGTGTACTCGTCGATGACCTGGGCAAGCGGCAGGACGAACAGGCGTGAAGGATAAGCGCCGGTCAGACCGTCCCAGCTCGACAGTTGCACATCATTGACGAAGGCACGGTAAGACAGTACCAGGTGCTGGTCGAGGTCGAGCCGACAGTCCGGCCCGCGCGGGCGCCCGGGGGCGCAGATGACCAGGCGCAGCATGCTGTGGCCCCAGCGGCTGACCAGGTTCTGGTTGGCTTCAGCGAGCAAGTAGTCCACGGCATATACGCGCTCTGGATCGATCTCGCCCAGGGGCGTTTTGGCGAAGTCGTTACCCGCGTTCAGAAAGGGCAGCGCTTGCGCGCAGGCCGGGTGCTCCGGAGCCCAATTGAAATGTGCTTGCAGGTAGTTTTGCAGTGCGGGTCGACGGCAGGCGAAGCTCGGGTCAAGGAGGAAGTACTCCATGTTGACCGCGATGAACTCCTTAGGGCTGCTCAATTCATAACTGTCGGGGCTGCGCGCCACTTGGTGGTTATGCTGCTCGCGCTCCCCTCGCCGGCCGACGTATTGCGGCCAGCCTGCCAGGTCGAGCAGGCGAGGGTCATCACTGAGGGTAAAGCGCCGCTCGGTCTGGCCGCGGCATTGTTCGGGCAGGCCTACCTTACCCTGGCTGCTCATGTGTCTGGTGCATTGATTGATCAGGCGCCGTTCAGCGCCTTGCCAGAGGCGAGAGCGATCATAAATGTGAGTCAGCTCGTGCAGTACTGTGGCTAGCAACTCCTGGCGTACCGTGCCGTGGGGACGCCCGGTCTTGTGGGTGGCCGCGCTGCCGTCAGTGAGGCTGGGCAATAGCCGTTGATTGAGTTGCAGGGTTGATACGAGTGATGCCTGGCCGTAGGCATCCTCAGGCATCTTCGCGCTCCAGCTGACCTGGATGCGGCGGTCCAGGCGTGTTTTGAAGCTGGCTGGCAGTGCCCGCATGGCTTCATCCAGCAACGTCTGGCTGGCGCGTTGTTGCGCCGGCTCAAGGCCGTCAGTCTGCAATTGCAACTGCAGATCGGCCAGTGCTGGGCTACCCAGTAGCGTCAGCAGGCCACCGAGCAACCAGGCGCGCAGGGTATTCACAGGGCGAGGATAGCTTCAGCCAAATCCTGATCGCTGGCCTGGCGTGCTTCAGGCACTCGCTGGCGCAGGGTATCGAAGGCGGCTTCCAGTTGTGCGCCACGGATCTCACCGCGGCTGGCGACGTAACTGGCCGCATCGTCACGGGCCTCGCGCACAACCTTGGAGTCACGAATCGAGGTGGTCGTATCAGACGTAAAGTCGATTGAACGACCGAAAGCGCGCACGATAATGTTGCTGGTGGCCACCAGGGTTTGTGCCTGGGCTACATCGGCCAGTAACAGAAGGCCAAGAGTGGCGGCAATCAGCGGGTTACGCATGGAGCATCTCCGGAAGAACGAGGGTAATCATTGGACGAGAATTGCCTGCGCCAGTTCAAGGTCGCCGGCATGAAGTTCAGGGTTGGTCTGGCGCAGCAGGTTCAAGGCAGCCTGCAGTCGGGCACCGCGGATCTGGCCGTCGCTGGCGACAAATGCGGCAGCACCGTCGTGCGCTTCCAGCAGCAGTTTGCGATCGAAGGGCGCTGAGGTCACCTTGCTGGTGACATAACCGCTGACGACAAGGTTGGCAGTGGTGAGGTCCAAGGCCTGGGCGGACTTGGTCCAGCACAGCACAAGCAACAGCAATGATAGATAACGCATGGGTCTCGTAAGGCTGGTCAATCAAGCGGCAAAGGCTATCCCAATGCGCTGGCAAGGACCAGCGCAGGGTTCCCGGCTTCGTTGCATGTTGTTACATGATGAAGCCGGAATCAGACGAGCTTAGAGGGCCAGGATAGCCTGGGCCAATTGCGCGTCGCTGGCCTGCAGGCTTGGCGCCTGCTGACGGATGTGGGCAAACGCACTTTCGAGCTTGGCGCCGCGGATATCACCGTGGCTGGCAACGAAACTGGCAGCGTCGTCACGGGCAGCGCGGACGATTTTGTCGTCCCGGAACGACGAAGACACATCAGAGGTGGCATCGGTAGAGGCGGCAACACCGCGAACGATGGTGTCAGTGGTCACGACGAAGCTGGTGGCGTTGGCGGTAGATGCCAGGGCCAACAGTACTGCGGCGCCAAACAAGCGTGAACGGAACATGGTCGATCTCCTAGTTAAGGCTGGTTCTTGTATCAGACGCACGCTCAGCTTGTTGCGCTACTTCTTATTCAAGCTGGGTGCAGTAAGGGTATCACGCGATAAGCGTCTGCGAGTTGGACAAGGTCGCAGCGCAATTTATCAACTGTACCTATAAAAAATAACTCTATTAAAACTGTACCTATGCGTAGTGCAACCGCTCTATTACACGGCTTCAGAACGACAAAACCCGTCAGCAGTCACCTGCGACGGGTTTTGGGAATTCGAGGTGCCGGCCTTGGCCGGCGAGCCCTGCATTAACGCCAGAACGGCTTGCTCAGCTCTTCGTAGCGTTGTGCTTCGCTGATGCCAGCGTCGGCCAGCAGGCGCGAATCCAGGCGGGCCAATTGGTGGCGGCTGGCAATGCGGCGTTGCCACAGCATCAGGTTAGCCAGCAGGCGCAGTGGCAGCGCGGCCTTGGATTGTTGATTGGTGCTTTCGAAAACCAGATCGGAACTGAGGGTACGTTCCATGATGTCATCCTTCCGCTTGTGGCGGCATTAGGTAGTGATTTAACTGATGCCAATGATCCTCCTCTGCCGTCCATAACAGTAGATACAGTTCACCTAGATTGTGATGGGCCAGTTAACTGTTTAAGAGCACTGTTGCACTCTGAATAGGCGTAACTGTACTGGTAGGCACTACATTGGTGCGTTTTTGATCGAGAAGGGTGTGCGGGAGGTGAATCAGAGGGTCAAAACGCCGGTACAGTAGAACAGTTTTTGATAAATTATTGGTTGTAACTGTTCAGCCGGTGAGCGTTGCGCTTCACCGGCTGAAAACTGTCACACTCAGCTAGCGAGCATGCGCCCGGTTTCTTCGAGGTTTTCGTGCCAAGCCAGTGCTTCCCGCAGGATGTGCGGAGTATGACCTCCACGCTCGCAAGCGCGGGTGAAGTAGTCATTGAGCGCTTCGCGGTAGTCTGGGTGCACGCAGTTGTCGATGATCACCCGCGCACGCTCGCGTGGCGCCAGGCCACGAAGGTCGGCCAAGCCTTGCTCGGTGACGAGGATATCGACGTCATGCTCGGTGTGGTCGACGTGACTGACCATTGGCACCACGCTGGAGATTGCGCCGCCCTTGGCGATGGACTTGGTCACGAAGATCGCCAGGTGCGCGTTGCGAGCGAAGTCGCCGGAACCACCGATACCGTTCATCATGCGGGTGCCGCAGACGTGGGTAGAGTTGACGTTGCCGTACAGGTCGAACTCAAGAGCAGTGTTGATGCCGATAATGCCCAGGCGGCGGACCACTTCCGGGTGATTGGAGATTTCCTGTGGGCGCAGGACCAGCTTGTCCTTGTAGCGCTCCAAGTTGCCGAACACGTCGGCGTTGCGGCGGGTCGACAGGGTGATGGAACTACCCGAAGCAAAGCTCAGCTTGCCAGCGTCGATCAGGTCAAAGGTCGAGTCCTGCAGTACTTCGGAGTACATGGTCAGGTCTTCGAACGGCGAATCGATCAGGCCGCACATCACCGCGTTGGCGATGCTGCCGATACCGGCTTGCAGCGGGCCGAGCTTGTTGGTCATGCGACCTGCGTCCACTTCCTGCTTGAGGAAGTTGATCAGGTGGTTGGCGATGCCTTGGGTTTCGTCGTCTGGTGGCAGCACAGTGGACGGCGAGTCTGGTTGCTCAGTGATGACGATACCGACGATCTTCGCCGGGTCGATCGGAATCGCGGTGCTGCCGATGCGGTCATCGACTTTTACCAGCGGGATCGGCGTGCGGGTTGGACGGTAAGTCGGGATGTAGATGTCATGCAGGCCTTCGAGGTTGGCGTTGTGCGCCATGTTGATCTCAACGATCACCTGTTTGGCAAAAATCGCGAAGCTGGCCGAGTTGCCCACCGAGGTGGTTGGCACAATGTGGCCTTGTTCTGTGATGGCGACGGCTTCGATGACGGCGATGTCCGGCAGCTTCAGTTGCTGGTTGCGCAGCTGTTCTACGGTTTCCGACAGGTGCTGGTCGATGAACATGACCTTGCCTTCGTTGATAGCCTTGCGCAGCGTGCTGTCGACCTGGAATGGCATACGACGAGCCAGTACACCGGCTTCGGTCAGCTCCTTGTCCAGGTCGTTGCCCAGGCTGGCACCGGTCATCAAGCTGATTTGCAGCGGTGATTGCTTGGCACGTTCGGCCAGTGCATGGGGCACAGCCTTGGCTTCGCCGGCGCGGGTGAAACCGCTCATGCCGACGGTCATGCCGTCCTCGATCAGGCCAGCGGCATCAGCCGCACTCATTACCTTGCTGTGCAGGGAGGACAAGCGGATACGATCACGGTACATGGATTGTTATCTCGGGCTACTAAAGCTAGATGCGCAGTCTAGTGATTTAGTAGCTCGGCGTCCCGCGACCAAGGTCGAATGCAAAGCCATGAAGTAGAGTCTTCTGTCGGCGGGCCGGGCATTAAAAAGCCCCAGCCGATACCGCGCTGGGGCTAATTGTCACAGCCTGGCAAAGGCTTAGTCGACTGCCTTGACCATGTCTTCGATGACCTTCTTGGCGTCACCGAAAACCATCATGGTTTTGTCCAGGTAGAACAATTCGTTATCAAGACCGGCATAGCCACTGGCCATGGAGCGCTTGTTGACGATGATGGTCTTAGCCTTGAAGGCCTCAAGGATCGGCATGCCGGCGATTGGCGATTTCGGATCGTTCTTTGCCGCCGGGTTGACCACGTCGTTGGCGCCGAGCACCAGCACCACGTCGGCCTGTCCGAACTCAGAGTTGATGTCTTCCATCTCGAACACCTGGTCGTACGGCACTTCGGCTTCGGCTAGCAATACGTTCATATGGCCTGGCATACGCCCCGCTACCGGGTGAATCGCGTACTTCACGTTCACGCCGTTGTGCGTCAGCTTTTCGGTCAGTTCCTTGAGCGCGTGCTGGGCGCGTGCCACCGCCAGGCCATAGCCGGGAACGATGATGACGGTGTCGGCGTTGCTCAGCAGGAACGTCGCATCATCGGCCGAGCCGGATTTCACCGGACGGGCTTCCTGAGCACCAGCTGGGCCAGTAACATCTGTCGCACCACCGAAACCGCCGAGGATCACGTTGAAGAACGAGCGGTTCATCGCCTTGCACATAATGTACGAGAGGATGGCACCGGACGAACCCACCAGCGAGCCTGCGATAATCAGCATCGAGTTGTTCAGCGAGAAGCCGATACCGGCTGCAGCCCAGCCCGAATAGCTGTTGAGCATCGATACCACGACCGGCATGTCAGCGCCGCCAATCGGGATGATGATCAGCACGCCCATGACGAAGGCCAGAATCAGCATCAAGGCAAAAGCGCTATAGCTGCCGGTGAAGGTGAAGATCAGGCCCAGACCGATGGTTGCCAGCCCCAGAACCAGGTTCAACTTGTGTTGGCCGCTGAACTGTACCGGTGCGCCCTGGAACAGGCGGAACTTGTACTTGCCCGAGAGCTTGCCGAAGGCAATCACCGAACCGGAGAAGGTGATTGCACCGATGGCAGCGCCAAGGAACAGCTCCAGGCGGTTGCCGGTGGGGATTGGGTCGCTGATGCTGGAGACGATACCCAGCGACTGCGGTTCGACCACTGCGGCAATGGCAATGAACACCGCGGCCAGACCGATCATACTGTGCATGAAGGCAACCAGCTCAGGCATCTTGGTCATTTCGACGCGTTTTGCCATGATCGAGCCGGCGGTACCGCCGACCAGCAGGCCGACAATTACATAGCCGATCCCATCGGTCGCAAGTTCTGCCCCCAGCTTGTAGATCAGGCCGATGGTAGTGATCACTGCCAGTGCCATGCCGAGCATGCCGAACAGGTTGCCACGTCGCGACGTGGTCGGGTGCGACAGGCCCTTGAGTGCCTGAATGAAGCACACCGAGGCGACGAGGTAGAGAAGTGTTACCAGGTTCATGCTCATGTTTACTGCTTCCCCTCAGCCTTTGCGGCTTTCTTCTTGAACATCTCCAGCATGCGCCGGGTGACCAGGAAACCACCAAATACGTTAACCGCTGCCAGGGCTACCGCCAGGGTGCCCATGGTCTTGCCCAGCGGTGTCACGGTCAGGGCGGCGGCCAACATGGCACCGACGATGACGATGGCGGAAATGGCGTTGGTAACCGCCATCAGGGGGGTATGCAATGCAGGGGTGACGTTCCACACCACGTGATAACCGATATAGATCGCCAGCACGAAGATGATCAGGTTGTAGACGCCGTGAGAGATCAGCATGTCTTCCATTGTCTGGCTCCTTATCCGTTCTTGCGGATGATCTGGCCGTCGCGGCACATCAGGCACGCGGCGACGATATCGTCTTCGAGGTTGATCACCAGCGCGCTGTCTTTGTCGAACAGCAGCTTCATGAAGTCGAGCAGGTTACGTGCATACAGGGCCGAGGCATCGGCCCCTACCTGCGCAGGCAGGTTGGTCGGGCCAACAATAGTCACGCCATTCTCGACGACCACCTGATCGGCGACAGTCAGTGGGCAGTTGCCACCCTGGGCTGCGGCCAGATCGATGACGACGGAACCGGGCTTCATCTGCGCGACAGTTTCAGCGCTTAGCAGGGTCGGCGCCTTGCGCCCGGGGATCAATGCCGTGGTGATGACGATGTCGGCCTGTTTGGCGCGCTCATGCACCGCCAGTGCCTGACGCTGCATCCAGCTGGCGGGCATCGGTCGTGCGTAACCGCCGACACCTTCTGCGCATTCACGTTCTTCATCGGTCTCGTAAGGAACGTCGATGAATTTGGCGCCCAGCGACTCAATCTGCTCCTTCACCGCCGGACGCACGTCCGAGGCTTCGATCACTGCACCGAGGCGCTTGGCCGTCGCGATGGCCTGCAACCCGGCCACACCGGCACCGAGAATCAGCACTCGCGCAGCTTTGACGGTGCCTGCGGCGGTCATCAGCATCGGCATGAAGCGCGGATAGTGATGAGCAGCCAGTAGCACGGCCTTATAGCCGGCAATGTTGGCCTGCGAAGACAGCACATCAAGGCTTTGCGCTCGCGAGGTGCGCGGAGCAGCCTCGAGGGCGAAGGCGGTAATGCCGCGCTCAGCCATCTTGGCGATGATGTCGTTGTTGAATGGATTGAGCATGCCGACCAGAACAGTGCCGCTCTTGATCTGGACCAGTTCGCTATCGTCGGGAGCCACAACCTTCAGTACCAGCTGTGCACCAAACGCATCGGCAGCGCTGCCAATAGTGGCGCCTGCTGCTTCATAGGCACTGTCCGGAACGCTGGCATTAATGCCGGCGCCACGCTGGACGGTGACCTGATGCCCCTGACCAATCAGTTTCTTGATGGTTTCGGGGGTTGCAGCAACCCGTGTTTCGCCCGTCTGCGTTTCCAGTGGAACACCAATGTGCACGTCAAATCTCCTGCGTGATCTTTTGTTGGTAAACCAGCGCACTGCGGATGGTGCGTCTGGGGCGGCCGATCAGCACGATCCCGCCAAATTCAGGCGGGGCGCGGCATTTTGCAGGCGATTCCTGAGTCGCTTCAACCAGTTTTGAAGGGTGACGGTAATCAAACTACAAGTCACCCTGTGACCGAATGTCGCAAGAACGGGCCTGGAGCCCGCCTACTGCGGGCTTCAGGGAGATTACGGTAATTTTTGAAAAAATTCCGCCGAATTCTCTGAATGCGCTGTTCAAAACGCGATTTATGCGGTGAAAGCCGCATAATTAGCAGGGTTAAGGGTTGTTGAAGGGGGTGCCGAAACAGTTGTGTTAATTGCGACATTTCCGTACATCTGTAGGGCTCCATTTTTACTGACTACGGGGTCAGGTTGTGGCTGTCGTCCTTATGGGCTGCGGCGTAGCGTTCGGCTTGCGCAACCAGCCAATCGCGAAAAGCGCGTAATGATGCTGACTCGACCTTGCGTTCCGGGATCATCAGGTAATACGCCTTGATGCTCGACAGGGCATGTCGGTTGGCCACAACCAGCCGCCCTTCTGCCAGCTCTCGCTGGATAAGGAACGGTGGAATCAGCGCCACGCCCATCTCGTGCATGGCGGCTTGAGCCAACATCGAGAATAGCTCATAGCGCGGTCCCGTCATGTCGCGGGCAATGTTCATGTCCAGGCTGTTGAACCACTGGCGCCAGGCATAGGGTCGAGTGGTCTGCTGCAATAGCGGCAATTGCGCAATTTTCTCGGCACTCAGTTGCCCTACTTCGTCCAGCAGATTTGGGCTGCAGACCGGTACAGGGTTCTCGCCCATCAGCCGATGAGAATGGGTGCCGGACCAGTCGGCATCGCCGAAGTAGATGGCGGCATCAAATGGGGTATCTGCAAAAAGGAAGGGTCGGGTGCGGTTGGTCAGGTTGACGGTGACTTCGGGGTGACGTTGCTGGAAATCCTTGAGTCTGGGCAGCAACCATTGAGTGCCGAAGGTGGGTACTACCGCCAGCTCGATGACATTGGCGCCCTGCTGACCCATCACTGACAAGGTGTCGCGTTCCACCGCATCCAGTTGCGCCGCTACTCGGCGGCTGTATGAGAGGCCTGCCTCAGTGAGCTTCACCCCGCGGCGTGAACGGCGAAACAGTTCGACATTCAGAAACTCCTCCAGCCCGCCAATCTGTCGACAGACGGCGCCCTGGGTCAGAGAGAGCTCCTGTGAAGCCTTGGTAAAGCTCTCGTGGCGGGCGGCAGCCTCGAAGCAGACCAGGGCTGTTGTGCTGGGGATCTTGCGTCGCATGTACGTCAACCTCACTAATAAGGCGTAAGGATGGCCTTTATGACCGTTACGGAGTGAGAAATTATCACAACACTATGCGGATTCCTCGTTTGTCTCGTCGGCGGATCAGGCCTAGGATCAATGCACAACAACTCTGGTCCCATCTTTCGAGGATTCGCTCATGGCCGGTAAAGCAAGCTTCAACTGGATCGACCCGCTGTTGCTCGACCAACAGCTCACTGAAGAAGAGCGCATGGTGCGTGACAGCGCTTATCAGTTCGCCCAGGACAAGCTGGCCCCGCGCGTGCTGGAAGCGTTCCGCCACGAGCAGACCGACCCGGCGATCTTCCGCGAAATGGGCGAAGTCGGCCTACTTGGTGCGACCATCCCTGAGCAATACGGTGGCAGCGGTCTGAACTATGTTTGCTATGGCTTGATTGCCCGTGAGGTCGAGCGTATCGACTCCGGTTACCGCTCGATGATGAGCGTGCAGTCTTCCTTGGTGATGGTACCGATCAATGAATTTGGTAATGAAGCAACCAAGCAGAAGTACCTGCCCAAGCTGGCCAGTGGCGAGTGGATCGGATGCTTTGGCCTGACCGAGCCTGACCACGGTTCCGATCCGAGTTCGATGATCACTCGGGCGAAGAAAGTCGACGGCGGCTATCGCCTGACTGGTAACAAGATGTGGATCACCAACAGTCCGATCGCTGACGTGTTTGTGGTCTGGGCCAAGGACGATGCCGGCGATATCCGCGGCTTTGTACTGGAGAAAGGCTGGCAGGGCCTTAGTGCCCCGGCTATTCACGGCAAGGTCGGCCTGCGGGCTTCGATCACCGGTGAAATCGTTATGGATAACGTCTTCGTACCGGAAGAGAACATCTTCCCCGACGTGCGCGGCTTGAAAGGCCCGTTCACCTGCCTGAACTCTGCTCGCTACGGCATCTCCTGGGGCGCGCTGGGGGCCGCTGAGGCCTGCTGGCACACCGCTCGCCAGTACACCCTCGACCGTAAGCAGTTCGGTCGCCCATTGGCTGCCAACCAGTTGATCCAGAAGAAGCTGGCTGACATGCAGACCGAGATTACCCTGGCCCTGCAAGGTTGCCTGCGCCTGGGGCGGATGAAAGATGAAGGCACTGCAGCGGTCGAGATCACTTCGATCATGAAGCGCAACTCCTGCGGCAAGGCCCTGGATATCGCTCGTCTGGCGCGCGACATGCTCGGTGGCAATGGCATCTCCGACGAGTTCGGCGTCGCCCGTCACCTGGTTAACCTGGAAGTGGTCAATACCTATGAAGGTACCCATGACGTGCATGCACTGATCCTCGGGCGTGCGCAAACCGGCATCCAGGCCTTCTATTAATAAGGAGCCAGCCCATGGGCGCGCTATCTCATTTGCGGGTGCTGGATCTGTCGCGAGTGCTGGCTGGGCCGTGGTCCGGGCAGATTCTTGCTGACCTCGGGGCTGAAGTGATCAAGGTTGAGCGTCCAGGCACTGGCGATGACACGCGTGCCTGGGGTCCGCCCTTCCTTAAGGATGCCTATGGCGAGAACACCAGCGAGGCGGCCTACTACCTGTCGGCCAACCGTAACAAGCGTTCGGTGACCATTGATTTCACTCAGCCTGAAGGTCAGCGCCTGGTGCGTGAGCTGGCGGCAAAGTCCGATGTGGTCATCGAGAACTTCAAGGTGGGTGGCCTGGCTGCTTACGGTCTGGACTATGAAAGCCTGAAGGCTATCAATCCGCAGCTTATCTATTGCTCGATTACCGGCTTCGGCCAGACCGGGCCGTATGCCAAGCGTGCAGGCTATGACTTCATGATCCAGGGGCTGGGTGGGCTGATGAGCCTGACCGGGCGCCCTGAAGGTGAGGAAGGCGCCGGACCTGTGAAGGTCGGTGTGGCACTGACCGATATCCTCACCGGGCTGTACTCCACCGTGGCGATTCTGGCCGCCCTCGCCCATCGTGACCATGATGGCGGTGGCCAACATATCGATATGGCCTTGCTCGACGTTCAGGTCGCCTGCCTGGCCAACCAGGCGATGAACTACCTGACTACCGGCACGCCGCCGCGGCGCCTGGGCAATGCGCACCCGAATATCGTGCCTTACCAGGACTTCCCTACTGCTGACGGCGATTTCATTCTTACCGTGGGCAACGATGGGCAGTTCCGCAAGTTCGCTGAAGTGGCCGGGCAGCCGCAATGGGCGGATGATCCACGCTTTGCTACTAATAAGCAGCGGGTAGCCAACCGTGCGCAACTGATTCCATT